>CAZAGL010000120.1:0-6850 GCA_964484435.1 uncultured Caulobacteraceae bacterium | reverse complement strand
GACCGAGGCCAAGGCCAAGGTATTGGGCCGGGAAGTGAAGATCGGCCGCTTCCCCTTCCATGGAAATGGCAAGGCGATCGCCTTGGGGGAGGCGGATGGCATGATCAAGACGATTTTCGATGCGCAAACCGGGGAATTGCTGGGGGCGCACATGGTCGGTGCCGAGGTCACGGAACTGATCCAGGGCTATGCCATCGCCATGACCGGGGAATTGACTGAAAAGGAATTGATGGAAACCGTGTTCCCCCACCCCACATTGTCAGAAATGATGCACGAATCCGTGCTCGACGCCTTTGGGCGCGTCATGCATATCTGAGATCGGAGAAGCCAGCTTTGCGGCGCCTTGTGGGGATCATTCTGGCGGCGGCATGGTTGGCCGCGTGCTCTCCCAGCGCGGAGCCGGCCGGCTGGTTTGGCGGGGCGGTGGACGTGCCCGATCGCGCCGGCGATGCAGCGGTGGCGGCCGGCTCGGTGCGCGTCGTGGGCGTGGTGCGCGGCGATGCGCTGATCGCTTCGGGCGATATCCAAGTGCTGGGCGATGTGGGCGGCGATATTCGCGCCTTGGCCGGCCATTATGAGCAATCGGGATCGGCGCAGGGGGAGGTCTCGCTCGCAGCCGGCACGATCGTGCTCGATGGCATGGTGGGCGATGATTTCTGGGCCGCCGGCGAAGACATCGAATTGCGCCGCGAAAGCCGGATCGGCGAAGATGCGCGCATTGCCGGCGAAGATGTGCTGATCAAAGGCCGCATCGATGGGGATCTGGATGTGGTGGCCGATCAAGTGGCCATCGATGCCCAGATTGGCGGCGATGTGGTGATCAATGCTCGCCGGGTCATTATCGGCCCGGGGGCGACCATCAATGGCCGCTTGCGATGGCGCGCCCAGGCCATGCCGGTCATCAGCGAAGACGCCATCATCCATGGTGGCACCAGCGGCAAGCTGGAAAAGGCCCCGGCCTGGCGCTGGCGCGGCCCGCACGGCACGGAAAGCGACATGTTCGCCAATGCCTGGCTGGCGCGCCTGGCCATCGGCATCAGCGCGTTTTTGCTGGGCCTGCTTGTGCTGGTTGTGGCCCCGAAATGGGCAAGCCGGGCCGTACACGCCGCGCGCGGGCGCTGGGCAATGGCCTTGGCCTTGGGCGCAGCGGCCTGCCTGGCGGGTGCATTGGCGGTCGCTTTGCTGGCCGTCATCGCCTTTGGCCTGCCTCTGGCGCTGGCCTTGGTGATCGCCGCGCCCTTGGCGGGCGCGATCGGCTATGTTTTGGCGGCGATCGCCATCGGGGCGCTGGTGCTGGAACTGGCCCCAAGGCGCAGCAGTGTTTGGGCACATTTGGCGCTGGGCATCGCGCTGCTCAGCGTTTTGGGCCTTATTCCCTGGATTGGCGGCTGGACCGGGCCGGCGGCGGTCTGTTTCGGGCTGGGCGGATGTGTTTTGGCGCGGCTTATGCCGCAAAAAGGGTAGGGTCATGGCCATATTGATCGATGCCAATGGCGCGCGTGCGCAGCGCCATCCCGAAAAGCGCGAACGCCCCGATACGCCGGTTCAGCGCAAGCCCGATTGGATCCGCGTCAAGGCCCCGCAGGGGGCTGGCTATGAAGCTACGCGCGCCATCGTGCGCGAAAAGGGCCTTGTCACCGTCTGCGAGGAGGCGGCCTGCCCCAATATCGGCGAGTGCTGGACGAAATCCCACGCTACCTTCATGATCCTGGGCGAGGTGTGCACAAGGGCGTGCGGTTTTTGCAACGTGGCCACGGGCCTGCCTGGCCCCTTGGATGGGGATGAGCCGAAGCGGGTGGCCGATGCCGTCGCGGCCATGGGGCTGGCCCATGTGGTGATCACCTCGGTCGATCGCGACGATCTCGAGGACGGCGGCGCGGCCCATTTCGCGGCCACCATCTTGGCCATCCGCGCTGCCTCGAAGCGGACTTCCATCGAAGTGCTGACGCCGGATTTTCTGCGCAAAGCCGGGGCGCTGGAGCGGGTGATCGATGCCGGGCCCGACGTGTTCAACCACAATCTGGAAACGGTGCCGCGCCTCTATCTGACCATTCGGCCCGGCGCGCGCTATTACCATTCCTTGCGCCTGCTGGAGCGGGCCAAGGAGCGCGATCCCAGCCTCTTCACCAAATCGGGGCTGATGGTTGGCCTCGGCGAAAGCAAGCCGGAAATCATGCAGGTGATGGATGATATGCGCAGCGCCGGCGTGGATTTTTTGACGATCGGCCAATATCTCCAGCCGACGCGCAAGCACGCGGCCGTGGAGCGTTTCGTGCCCCCTGAAGAATTCGCGGCTTATAAGGCCATCGCTGGGGCCAAGGGCTTTTTGCTGGCCGCCGCCAGCCCGCTGACGAGGTCCAGCTATCATGCCGATGAGGATTTCGTGCAATTGCGGGCCGCGCGCCTGGCCAGTGCCGGGTGATGGCCGCCACCCATTTGCAGGCCCAGCGCGATCTCCCCTATTCGCCGGAGGATTTGTGCCGCCTGGTGGGGGATGTGCGCGGCTATCCCAGCTTCATTCCCTGGATCCAGTCGCTGCGGGTTTTGCGCGAAACCCCCCTGGAGCTTGGCGGCTGGGAAGGCGTGGCCGAGGCGGTGGTGGGCTGGAAGGCCATCACCGAGCGCTTTGCCACGCGCGTGCGCGCCGAACCGGCCAAGGGGGAGGTGGATGTTTCCCTGGTCAGCGGGCCGTTCAAGACCCTGAAAAATCAATGGCGTTTTGCGCCCTTGCCGGGGGGGACGGCGCAGGTCAGTTTCCTGATCACCTATGAGTTTCGCAATCCCATCCTCAATGCCTTGGTGGGGGCCAATCGTGAGCGCGCCGCCCAAAAAATCATGCAAGCCTTCGAGGCGGAGGCTGCCCGCCGTTTTGGTGCGCAGAAGCCTTAAGTCACCATGGCGCGGATGAGATGCAGGGCCGCTTCCACCGTTTTGAGGCGGATTTCTCCGCGCGAGATGGGGCCCAATTCCAGCCGCTCATGCGCGATGGGCCGGCCGGCGCGCGCGCAGGCCAAATGCACGAGGCCAACGGGCTTGAGCGCGCTGCCTCCCCCTGGGCCCGCCACGCCGGTCACAGCAACGGCGATGTGCGCGTGCGAATTGGCCAAAGCGCCTTCGGCCATGGCCCGGGCCACCGGCTCACTGACGGCCCCGCAATCAGCGATGAGATCGCCGGGCACGCCGAGCATTTCGCTTTTGGCGCGGTTGGAATAGGTGACAAAGCCGCGCTCGAACGCCGCCGAAGAGCCCGGAATATGGGTGAACAAAGCCGAGATCAGCCCGCCCGTGCAGCTTTCGGCGGTGGCGATGCGCAGGCGCTTTTCTTCGGCCTCAAACAGCGTCAGGCGGGCCAGATCGATCAGTCCCGGATCGAACATCAGGCGGGCACCAGAATCGTCGCCATCGCGGTGGCCAAAATGCCCTCGCGCCGCCCGGTAAAGCCCATTTCCTCGGTGGTGGTGGCCTTCACATTCACCCGCGCCAGCGCCAGGCCGGTGACGGCCGCCGTGCGGGCGCGCATGGCCTCGCGGTGCGGTTTCACGCGCGGGCGCTCGCACACGATGGTGATGTCGCAATGAGCGAGGCGCCCGCCTGCCGCCTCCATCAATTGCAGGGCATGGCGCAGAAACTGCTCGCTATCGGCACCCGCCCATTTCGGATCGGTGGGCGGGAAATGATCGCCGATATCGCCCGCGCCGATCGCCCCGAGAATGGCATCGGTCAAGGCGTGCCAGCCGGCATCGGCATCGGAATGGCCAAGTAAAGCGTGGGTGTGGGGGATGCGCACGCCGCAAAGCGTCACGAAATCCCCATCGGTGAAGCGGTGGGCATCGATGCCTTGGCCCACCAGGGGGATCCAGGCGGCGGGGCCGATCAAACGCTCAACCAAGGCGAAATCCTCCGGAAAGGTGATTTTGGAGAGACCAGCCTCCCCCGGCACCAAGGCGATGGCATAGCCGGCCGCGCGGGCGACGGCCACGTCATCATCCACCTGGGCATCGGGGATAAGCGCCTGGAAGGCCCGGCAAATCGCCGCATAGCGGAAGGCCTGCGGCGTTTGGACGCGCACGAGGCCAATTCGGGAAACATCTTCCTTGGCCAATCCCCCATCGGCGCGTTTCAAGGCATCGGCCACGCGCATGGCCGGGGCGGCCCCGTCATGGCTTTCCAATGCGTGCAGCAGGGCATCGAGCATGGCAGGCCCAAGGCCCGGGCGTGCGGCATCGTGGATGAACACGGTTTGCGGGGCGTGCGCGCGAAGGGCGTCGAGCCCGGCCCGGACGGAGTCCGAGCGCACCGCCCCACCCGGAACGATCAGGCAATCGAGGCCCGCGGCGGCCTTGGAGAAATGGGCCTCATGGGCCGGATCGATGACCAGCACGATCGCCCCGAAGGCCGGATGGGCCGCGAAGGCCTCGATCGACCAGCGCAAAGCCGGCTTGCCACCGATTTGGGCGTATTGCTTGGGCAAAGGGCCGCCCGCGCGCTCACCGCGCCCGGCTGCAACGATGATGGCCGCCGCTTTCAATTCGATTTCTCCTTGGGGGCGAACAGCCGCAGATTTAGGTTTGCTGGATCAAAGCCACCTGCATTTGGAGGCGATGTCGGTGATAATCATCACGGGATTTGTTGGCGCGAAGAATGGTTTCGTCGATCCTCTAGTTTGGGGCAAGCGGGCCACTGCTTCCAACGGTGTTTCAGTCAAAATTCGCGAGTTCGATGCAACGATCTGAGAACTTCGCAGTAACATGCAGTTCGCCGCCCATCGCCGTGATCAAATCGCGAAGCGTGCTGATCCGCATGTCGCTGCGGCTCGTCAGCTTAGAGATTGCCGGTTGCTGAACCTCAAGGCGCCCGGCCAGCTCTTCCTGGCTCAAGCCGAGCGCGATCCGCAATTCTTCCAGCGTTGCGTATTCCACCGAGGTTTCTGCCTTGCGCGCATAGTTACGTGCCGTGCGCTCGCCGCCCCAATCCTTTTTCAAATCCGCGAACGGGCGATGTCCGGTCATGGGATCAATCCTTCTTGGCGTAATTCTTCCAGGTAGACGTCATACAAGCCATCAGCGACAGGAATCATGCGAGCGTAAAAGCGCTTGTCTCCCGTCTCGTCGCCGCCGATCAACAGAATCGCGCTGCGCCTTGGATCGAAAGCGTAAAAGATCCGCAGCGGCTTCCCGCCCGACTGGACCCGCAGCTCACGCATATGCGTGTGCCGGGATCCATTGACCTTCGAGCTATGCGGGTGATCCAGTTGCGGGCCGTGTTCGACCAGGAGATCGACCACAAAATCCACCGAGTCAAAATCTGCTTCGCTCAATCCTTCGAGCCATGCCCTGCACTCGTCCGTTACTTCCACACTCCAGCTCATGGAACAAGATATTCCTTGTCAGGAATATTCTCAAGAGGGGGGGAATTGGCCTCATTAGCGGCCCCAAAAGGTTGGTTGATGGGCCCCTTGATCTCCCTAAAGGCTGGCGGCGGCGAAGGTATCGCACACGGCGGGATCTCCGCTTTGGAAGCCGCGTTGGAACCAGCGCACCCGCTGCTCGGACGAGCCGTGCGTGAAGCTGTCGGGAACGACCCGGCCGGTGGCCTGGCGCTGCAAGGTGTCATCGCCGATGGCGTTGGCCGCGGTGAGCGCTTCTTGTGGATCCGTCGGCTCGATCTGGCCGGCCTGGGCGGCGTGAAAGCCCCAAACCCCGGCAAAGCAATCGGCCTGCAATTCCAGCCGCACCTGCGGGCCATCGCTGCCGCGCCCGCCGCCGCGCGCACGCGCCGCACGCACCCCATCGGCGATGCCCGTCACGGTTTGGATATGATGGCCGACTTCATGGGCGATCACATAGGCCTGCGCGAAATCGCCGGGGGATTTGAAGCGGCTGGCCAGTTCCCGGAAAAACGCAAGATCGATATAGACTTGCCGATCGCCCGGGCAATAAAACGGGCCGGCCGCCGTTTCGCCAAGCCCGCAGGCCGTATTGGTGGAGCCATCGAACAGCACCAAACGCGGTGCCGGATAGGCTCCATCGGCCCCCGGCAAGGCATTTTGCCGGAAAAGATCGGACCAGACCGCCTCGGTCGATCCCAAAACCTGGGCCGTGAATGTTCCGGCCTCATCGCTTGGTGCACCGATTTCGCCGGCCTCCTGCTGGCCGGCATTGCCGGGCAGGCCCGGCACGCCCCCGCCGCTGACCAGGCCGAGCATTTGGAGGGGATTGATCCCCAAAAACAGCCCGACAATAACGATCAGAACGATGCCGCCGAGGCCAAGACCGCCCCGGCCGCGCAGACGCAGGCCCCCACCGCCGCTGCTGCGCCCAGAGCCGCGCTGGCCGCGGCGATCCTCGATATTTTCCGATGGCCTTTGATCATCGAGCCGCATGCCTTCCCCCGATTCCAATCCCTGTTCCGTGATAGCCTGTCCGGTCAAACTCGCGTAAGACGCACATTCGCCGGGAGGGTTTCATGGCCTATGATACGTATCACAAACGCCGCATTGGCAACCGCGAACTGCATCCCGAAACCCAGATGATGGGCTATGGCTATGACCCCACTTTATCGGAAGGGGCGCTCAAGCCGCCGATCTTTTTAACCTCCACCTTTGTGTTTCCCAATGCGCAGGCTGGCAAGGATTTCTTTGATTACACGTCGGGCCGGCGCGAGCCGCCGCCCGGCCAGGCCGGCGGCCTTGTCTATTCGCGCTTCAACAATCCCAATCTGGAGGTTCTCGAAGATCGCCTGGCGCTATGGGAGGGGGCGGAAACGGCAGGGGTGTTCGCTTCTGGCATGGCCGCCATTTCCACCTCTTTGCTGGCCTTTCTCAATCCTGGCGATGTTATCCTGTTTTCTC
>CAZAGL010000119.1:0-6864 GCA_964484435.1 uncultured Caulobacteraceae bacterium | reverse complement strand
GATGGTCAGCCAATAGAACATCTCGGCCCGACGGTCCCGGATGTCATCCGCGTCAATGGCACCCAGCGTCAGCCTCCAGCTCGCCAACGAAGCCAAAACGAGCCCCAGCAAAAGGATCGATCCACCCGTATAGCCAATACCCAGCGAGCGGGTGGCATAGTCTGCGAGCGTCGTGCCCGCCGTGGTCGAGGCGATGATCGTTGCCCAATAAAGCCATGGATGGAATTTTCGGGCAGAAATCTGCACCGCGACCAGAGCCAGCAAAAGTGCAGCAAATACGCCCGTCGCGGCGAGATAGCCCCATTTCATCGTCATGCTGAGCGTATCGCCGCCGGTCTCGCCCAGCGTTGTCGCGAGGATTTTGATCACCCAAAAGCCGATCGTGATCGCGGGCACCTTGCTGGTCGAAGTTTTGAGGTCTTGCATGGCTGCCCGTGTTTGTTTGCGGTGCCCGCTTGAAAAAGCGCGTGATCGAGGCCCCCCATCTAGCAGAAGCGATCATCGATGGTGAGAATAATCCATGCCGAAAGCGGGCAGATTTCAAACTGCGGCCCTCTTGCCTTCAATGCGCCTTGCGTCGCGGCGGCGATGTTTGTAGCGTCCCGCCCCGTGCTTGTATTGGCCGCCTTAGCTCAGTTGGTTAGAGCGCCGGATTGTGGATCCGGAGGTCCCTGGTTCGAACCCTGGAGGCGGTACCATGCTGGCAGCGCGACGGCCTTATGAGCGGATAAGGCGGGTTATCTTAGCGATCGCGGCGATCCTGGCCTCGGCCGCCCTCGCGGCCTGCCAGCATCTTGCGGCGCATGCCTTGCCCAGCGGCGCGGCCATCGATGCGCAAGCGCGCAAACTGATGGCGCAGCAGGATGTTAAAGGCTTGGCGCTGGCGGTGATCGATCGGGGCCGGGTCATCCATGTCGCCGCTTTCGGGCATCGCAATGTCGAACGCAATCTCCCGCTGGAGGCCGATACGATCATGTATGGCGCGTCGCTGACCAAGGCGGCGTTCGCTTACATGGTCTTGCAGCTTGTGGATGAGGGGCGGTTCGATCTCGATCGGCCCTTGGCGGGCTATCTGCCCAAGCCCCTCTCTGCCTACGAGGGCTATGAGCCTTTCGCACAAGATGAACGCTGGCGCCTCCTGACGGCGCGCATTGTCCTCAATCATGGCACGGGCCTCGCCAATTTTTATTGGCTGGAGGAGGGAGAGAAAATCCGCTTCCATTGGAATCCGGGCACGCGCTACGGCTATTCCGGGCAGGGTTTTTACATCCTGCAACTGGCTTTGGAGGAGGGTCTCGGCCTCGATATCCATGCGCAAATGCAAAGCCGGGTCTTTGATCGCTTCGGCATGGCCCGAACCAGCATGCGCTGGCGGCCCGATTTCGCCGAGAACCTCGCCGATGGCTATAAGCTGGACAACAGCTTTGAGCCCCATGATGAGCGCTCGAATGTGCGGGCTGCGGGCTCCATGGATACGACCATTGCCGATCAAGCGCGGCTTTGGGCCGGGATCATGCGCGGCGAGGGCCTTTCTCGTCGCTCCCGCGCCGAGTTGGTCCGCGCCGGTTTGGCCATTTACTCCGCGCACCAATTTCCGACGCTTGATCCAAAAACCGATCCGCGGGGGCCGGCCATCGGCCTGGCTGCAGGCCTTGGCGTGATCACTTTTGATGGCCCGCGCGGGCGGGCCTGGTTCAAGGGCGGGCACAATGATTCAACCGGGAACATGCTGATTTGCCAGGAAGCCGGCCAGCGCTGCCTGGTGATGCTTGCCAACAGCGTTCGCGCCGAAAAAATCTACCCCCAGCTCGCAGCCTTCGTGCTGGGCGATAGCGGCATGCCCTGGTGGTGGGAGTATGGCGATGCGCCTTAACCATGTCACGATCATCGTTTCGGATCTGGCCCGCTCCATCGCGTTCTATCAGCGCCTGGGGCTGGAGCTGATCGTGCTGTCGATGCCGCGCTATGCGCGCTTTCGCGTGCCGGGCAATGACGCGAGCTTTTCCCTGGAAGTCACGCCCGATGCGCGGGCCATGGGCCCTGAACAGGCACAGATTTTCTTTGAATGCGATGATCTGGACGCGCGCTGCGCGCGCTTCGCCGCCGAGGGGCTGGAATTCGCGCTGGCCCCCACCGATCAGCATTATCTGTGGCGCGAGGCGCATCTGCGCGATCCCGACGGGCATGATATCCGCTTGTATTGGGCCGGCGAAAACCGTCTCGATCCGCCCTGGCGCCTACGCTGAAACCGTTTCTTTACCGAATTGGGTCTGTTCTCGGCGCGTAACACTGGGCGCGCCGCATGCTGAAATCCATCAAGTCTCGATTGTTGGCCACCCTTGGGGGCCTGGGCATCGCGCTGGCGATCACCACGATCTCGGGCGGCGTCGCGCTCAGCGTGGCCTCTGGCATCACCAAATCGGTGATCGCGCATCGCGTCACCCCCCTGCACAAGCTGAAGCATGTGGCCGATCTGTTTGCCGTCAATATCGTGGATGCCACCCACAAAATGCGCAGCGGCGAATTTTCCTGGGCCGATGGCGAAAAGGCCCTGCGCGAAGCCCGCGAACAGATCCGGGCCGATTGGGCCGCCTATATCAGCAGTGAGCTGAGCGAGACCGAGCGCGCCCAGGCCATGCAGGCGCAAGCCATCATGGAGCAGGCCGAGGCCGGCATCGATGAGATCGAGCGCTTGATCAAGGCCCAAGACGGCCCGGGCCTGGAGGCGTTTGCCCGCACGCGGCTTTACCCCGCCATCGATCCGATCAGCACGGAAATCAGCGAATTGGTGCAGCTGCAAATCGATTTCGCCCAGCGCGATGGCGCGGCGGCGGATCGGGCGCACCAGGGCTTTCTCGTGGCCATGGGGGTGATCGGCCTGCTTTCGGCCTTGATGCTGGCCGCCGGGTTCGGAATTGTCATGCGCGGGACGACGCGGCCTTTGACCCGCCTGCGCGAAGCCATGCAGGGCCTGGCCGAGGGCGATACCGCGCAGGACATCCCCTTTCTGGGCCAGGAAGATGAGATCGGGGCCATGGCCAAAACCGTTCAGGTATTCAAGGACGGCACCCTGCGCCGCGAGAGCCTGGAAAAAGCCGGGCGCGAACAGCGGGCCAAAGAAGGCCAAAGGCGCGATCGGCTGGATCAGGCCATCCAGGCCTTCCGCGCGGCGATCACCAGCCAATTGCAGGTTTCGGGTGGCCATGTCGATTCCAGCCGTGCGCTCGCCGAGCGCATGGGCAATTCGGCGGGGGCCTCGGCCGAATTGGCCCAGACGGCCATGGCGGCGGCCCATGCCGCTTCCGACGGCGTGCAGAGCGTGGCGGCCGCGGCCGAGCAGCTCGCGGCCTCCATCCGCGATATTTCCGGGCGGGCCCAGCGCACCAATCTGGAGGCCCGCCGAGCGATGGAGGTTTCGGCCCAAGGCGAGACGGAAATCGGCCGCCTGGCCGAGGAAACCTCCAAGATCAATTCGGTGGTCGCGATTATCGGGGCCATCGCCAGCCAGACCAATCTGTTGGCCCTCAATGCCACGATCGAGGCGGCCAGAGCCGGCGAAGCGGGGCGCGGCTTTGCCGTGGTCGCCACCGAGGTCAAGGCGTTGGCCGATCAGACCTCCGAGGCGACGCGCCAGATCGGCGGCTTCATGGAATCCATGCAGGCATCGGCTTCGGGCGTGGGCACCTCCTTTAAAACCGCGCTGAGCGCGCTGACGGAAATCGAAAGCCTGATCGCCTCGGTGGCGCAGGCCATGTCCGAGCAGGACGCCGCCACCGGAGAGATTTCCTCGGCCATCGCCCGCGCCTCCGATGGGGCGCAGCGCAGCGCACGCCATATCGGCTCCTTGGCCGCCGCCTCTGAGGAGACGCAGCAAAACGCGATGCAAGTGCGCAATGCCACGGGCCTGATCAGCGAGGCCAGCGCCCAGATCGATTCCGTCACCGAAGGCTTTTTGAATTCGGTGGCCCAGGATCTGGAAGAGCAGCGCCGCGCCGATCGCAGCCATGTCCAGCACAAGGTGATCGTCACCAAAGGCGGAAAGCGCCTGCACGCGGACATAATCGATGTCAGCCCCGAGGGGGCCAAAATCCAAGGCCGGATCGAGGCGCGGGTCGGCGAAGCGATCTCTCTCGTCTGGAGCGACACCAGTTCCAGCCGCGCCAAGGTGATCTGGACGCGCGATGAGGAAATGGGCGTGTTTTTCGAGATCCCGCTGACCTCGGCGCAGATGGGCAACATGGCGCTGGCCGCCTGATCGCGCTTGGGGCCGGGATGGGCCCGCTTGCCCTTCGGCCCCGCGCCGTTTAAGCGGCGTGCATGAAATTCTCGCTGTCTTGGCTCCAAGAGCATCTCCAAACCGAGGCCCCGCTCGATGACATCGTGGCGGGCATGACCCATGCCGGCCTGGAAGTGGAGCATGTCGAAGATCCCGCTGCCCGCCTGGGGGCGTTTTCCGTGGCCCGGATCATCGCGGCCAAGCCCCATCCTGGTGCCGATCGGCTGCGGCTGTGTCAGGTCGAAACCCGCGATGGCATCAAGGAAATCGTGTGCGGCGCGCCCAATGCCCGCGCGGGGCTGACCACCATTTACGCGCCGATCGGGGCCTGCATCCCCGCCAGTGGGATCGTGCTGGAAGCCAAGCCGGTGCGCGGCATCGTCTCCAACGGCATGCTGTGCTCGGGCGCGGAGCTGGAAGTCGATTCCGACGGCGAAGGCATCATCGAGCTGTTCGGCGCGCTGGAAGTCGGTTTGGCGGCGGCTGAGGCGCTCGATCTCGGCGATCCGGTGATCGATTTCGAAGTGACACCCAATCGGCCTGATTGGCTGGGCGTGGACGGCATCGCCCGCGATCTCGCCGCCAAGGGGCTTGGCAGGTTTTCACCTCGGGCGATCGCCCCCGTGCAGGCCAGTTTTCAGAGCCCCATCAGGGTGGAAACGCGCCATTTGGAGGCCTGCCCGGTTTTTGCCGCGCGCCTGCTGCGCGGCGTGAACAATGGCCCCAGCCCCGCTTGGCTGCAGCGCCGCTTGCGCGCCATCGGCCTGCGGCCGCGCAATATCCTGGTGGATGTCACCAATTATCTTTCCTTCGATCGCGCCCGGCCTTTGCACGTCTATGACGCGCAGCGGCTGCACGGCGTGGTGCATGCACGCTTGGGCCAAGAGGGCGAAAGCTTTGTCGGCCTCGATGGCAAATCCTATGCGATCACCGCCGAAATGTGCGTGATCGCCGATGATTCGGGTGTTTTGGGCCTTGGCGGGGTCATGGGCGGGGAATCGAGCGGGTGCTCGCTGGAAACGCGCGATGTGCTGATCGAAAGCGCCTGGTTCGATCCCCTGCGCACGGCGCAAACCGGGCGGGCCACCGGCATCGTTTCCGATGCGCGTTATCGCTTCGAGCGCGGCGTCGATCCCGGCTTCATCCTGCCCGGGCTGGATTTGGCCAGCGCCCTCATTCTGGAAATGTGCGGCGGCGAGGCCAGCGAAGTGATCCTCTCGGGCAGCATCCCGCCTGCGCCCGCGCCGGTGCATTTTGATCCCGGCCATGTGGCGCGGCTGACGGGCCTTGATCTGCCCAAGGCCAGGATCAGCGCAATCCTTGGTGCCCTTGGCTTTGGCGTGAAGCAGGGCAAATCCGGCTGGCAGGTCAGCGTGCCTTCATGGCGGCGCGATGTGGCTGGGCCCGCCGATCTCGTCGAAGAAGTGGCGCGCATCGCGGGCTTCGAGCATTTGCCGATTCCCGCCCCGCAGCCGGTAAAAAGCCGCAAGCCGGCCCTCAGCTTGGGCGAAAGCCGCGCCCGCATGGCCAGGCGGGCCCTGGCCAGCTGCGGCTGGCACGAGGCCGTGACCTGGAGCTTTTGCGCGCAGGCCCATGCCCGCGCCTTCGGCGGCGGGGGCGAGGATTTGCTGCTGGCCAATCCCATCGCCGCCGATCTCGATTGCATGCGCCCCAGCGCCTTGCCCAATCTGTTGCGCGCCGCGCAGCGCAATCTCCAGCGTGGTTTTTTTGATGCCAAATTGTTCGAGATCGGCCCCGCTTATCTCGATGCCAGCGAGGCCGGCCAGCGCCGCCAGGTGGCCGGTGTGTGGCAGGCGCGCCCGCGCCGCCATTGGGCTGGCCGCAGGGATGCCGATCTGTTCGATGTGAAGGCCGATTGCCTGCGTGCATTGGAGGCCGTGGGCGCGCCGATCGCGTCCTTGCAGTTGGGCCCGTCTCTGGCCATTTGGCACCATCCCGGGCGCGGCGGGGTGCTCAAGCTTGGGGCCAAGGCCTTGGCCTGGTTCGGCGAAATCCACCCTTCGACGCTGCGGGCTTTGGATGTGGATGGCCCGGTTCTGGCGTTTGAGATCGATCTCGATGCCCTGCCCCTGCCACGCGCCAAAGGCGGGCGGGCCCGCCCGCCGATCGTGCTCAGCGAATTGATGCCATTGTCGCGCGATTATGCCTTCGTGGTCGATGAAAGCCTGGCGGCTGGGGATTTGGTGCGCGCCGCCTTGGCGGCCGATAAGGCGCTGATCAGCGATGTGCTGGTGTTTGATGTCTATCGCGGCCCGGGGCTCGCGCCCGGCAAGAAAAGCCTGGCCATTGAAGTCGTGCTGCAGCCGCGCGAAAAAACCCTGACCGAGGCGGATCTGGACGCGTTCAGCGCCCGCTTGGTGGCGGCCGTGGCCAAGGCGACGGGCGGGGCCCTGCGCGGGTGAATGGCGATCCCGTTTTGGCTGCGCTTTGGCATTGGCTGCAGGCCGGCTCTGCCCTTGGCGGTTTGCGGATTTTGGGCCTAAGCGGGGCGCAGGGCTCTGGCAAATCGACCTTGGCGCGCGGATTGATCACCCAGGCCCGGCAAAGCGGCCTGCGCGCCGGCCTGC
>CAZAGL010000118.1:1313-6907 GCA_964484435.1 uncultured Caulobacteraceae bacterium | reverse complement strand
GCCCACCAGAACGCCTTGCGGTTTCGCACAAAAGGAGCGCCGCCCATGGATGGCGATGTCATCGTGATTGGGGGTGGGCTGGCGGGCCTGATCGCCGCCGCCAAGGCCGCGCGCGCCAGCGCCCGGGTCATCCTGCTGGAAGGCGCATCGGAATTTGGCGGGCGGGCCCGCACCCGTGCCATTGATGGCTTTCATTTCAACCAGGGGGCGCACGCTTTCTATCGCGCGGGGCCGCTGGAGCGCGCCCTGGCCGACTTGGGCATCCAGGTTTCGGGCGTTCGGCCGCCGCTGAAATCCGCGCGGGTGTTGCACCAGGGCCGGCTGCACGCGGCCCCCTTTGATCTTCCCAGCCTGCTGGGCAGCGGGTTTTTGGATATCGCCGATAAGCTCGATGCCATGGTCGCATTGACGAAACTGACACGACCGGGCTTTGACGCGCGCACCGGCGAAACCGCGTTGGCTGTGTTTGCACGCATGGCGCGCCGTGGCAGAGTGCGGGAATTGTTGGCCGCCCTCATGCGCCTTTCCACCTATGGCAACGCGCCGCTTCTGGCTGATGGCGCGGCCGTATTGGCGCAGATGCGCTTGGCTTTGGATCCGGGCGTGCTGTATGTTGATCATGGCTGGGCCCAGATGGTCGAGGCGCTGATCAAAACGGCGCAAAGCGAAGGCGTGGCCTTGTATGCTGATCGCGCCGCGGTGCGGATCACCCAAGACAATGGCTTTCGCGTGGAGCTTGTTGATGGCACCAGCCTTGATGCCCCGGCCTTGATTTTGGCCGTGGGCCCGCAAGTGGCGCGCCAGCTAGGCGGCGCACTGCCGGGCCTGGAGGCAATCGGGCAAGCCAGTGTGCCCGTGCGGGCAGCTTGCCTGGATATCGGGCTGGCAAGGCCGGCCGAGGGGGGCGCGAGTTTCGTTCTCGGCATCGATCAGCCTTTGTATTTTTCCGTGCACAGCGTGGCGGCGGGCCTTGCCCCTCCGGGCGGATGCTTGGTGCAGATCCTGCGCTATCTGGCCCCCGGCGAAATGCCCAGCAAGGCGCAGCTGGAGGGCGAATTTGAAGGCCTGATGGATTTGGCTCAGCCGGGCTGGCGCCCGCTGGAGCGGGCCCGCCAATCGCTGCCTATGATGCTGGTGGCCAATGATCTGCCGCGTGCCGCGACAGGGGGGATGGCCGGACGGGTGGGCCATGATACGGCCGCCTGCCCGGGCCTGTTCCTGGCCGGCGATTGGGTCGGGCCGCAGGCCTGGCTTTCTGATGCGGCCGCGGCCAGCGCCAGCGCGGCGGCGCAAGGGGCGATTGCTTATGTGTGCGGCTTGGGGCTAACCAGGACTTAGCCGAAGTTTCAATCCAGTTCGGTGAGGCAATCGGCGATCACCGGGGAATTCACCACAGCAAGGGGCGCTCCGTGCCGCGCATCCGCGCGCGCTGGCCCTCGCTGGGCAGGCCCAATTCTTCGAGCACATCGGCCCTGGCCTCATCGAGATTGGGGGCGGGCGGGCGCGTCGAGGATTGGGCATAGCCCGAAATCTTGAAGGCGCTGCCGGACATTTTCAGCGCGCCCATTTCCGGATCCGCGACATCGACAAACATGCCGCGCGCCGCGAGTTGGGGATCGGCCACGACTTGCGCCATGTTGTGGATGGGGGCCACGGGCACGCCGGCTTGGCGCAGCAGGGCCACCCATTCGCCAACCGGGCGCAGGCGCAAGGCGGCCTCGATCTCGATCTTCAGCGCCGGCTGGTTGACGTAACGGGCAAACAGCGAATCGTAGCGCGCATCGGTTTTCAAGTCCGGGCGGGCCAGGGCGTCGCACAAGGCGTGATAGAGATGCTCATTGGCGCAGGCAATGGCGATCGGCCCGTCCTGCGCCTGGAATACATCAAACGGCGTGATCACGGGATGGCGCGAGCCGGTGGGGGCCTGCGATTCGCCGGTGGCAAATTGGCGCACCAAAGCGCTTTCCAGCAACATGGTTTGCACATCCAGCATGGCGATATCGATGAATCGGCCCTGGCCGCTGGCGCGCCGCTCATACAAGGCGGCGCTGATGGCCAAGGCCGCGAAGGCCCCAGCCGCCAAATCCCCCAGCGAAATGCCGAGGCGCAGGCCTTGGCCGCCCTCTGGCCCGTTGATGGAAATCATCCCGCCCAACGCCTGAACGATGAGATCATAGGCCGGCAAATCCTTATAGGGCCCATTGGCCCCAAAGCCAGAAATGGCGGCATAGATCAATTGGGGAAAGCGGCCCTTGAGATCGTCATAGCCATAGCCCAAGCGCTCCATCGCGCCGGGGCGAAAATTCTCAATGAGCACATCGGCGCGTGCCAGCAGGCCTTCGAACACCAGGCGATCGTTCGAGGCCTTCAGATCGAGGGCGATGGAGCGCTTGCCGCGATTGATGCTGGCAAAATAGACGCTCTCGCCGTTTTGAAAGGGCGGAAAGGCGCGCGTATCGTCGCCGCTGCCCGGCTGTTCGATCTTGACGACCTCCGCGCCCAATTCCCACAGCAAGGTGGTGGAATAGGGTCCAGCCAAAACGCGGGTGAGATCGAGGATGCGGATGCCGGCCAACGGGCCGCGCGGGGTTTGGGTCATGGCGATTGGCTCTCAATGCGCGATTGGTCAGGTGGGAGGACGCGGCCGGGATTCATTAGCCCTTTGGGATCGATCGCCTGCTTGATGGCGCGCATGAGATCGAGCGCGATAGGGGATTTTCTGGCCTGCATATCGCCAAGCTTTTGGCGCCCGATGCCGTGCTCTGCCGAGAAGGAGCCGCGATAGCGCGCCACGAGATCGAGGATGGCTCCGCTCACCTCGGGTGCCAGGACGGCCAAGGCCCCCAGCGGCCCGCCCTGCGCCATGGCCACATTGAAATGCAGATTGCCATCGCCGAGATGGCCAAAGGCGATAACCTGGGCCATCGGTGCGATCTTGGCCACTTGCGCCACAGCCGCATCATAAAATTCGGCGATGGCCGAAATCGGCACCGAAATATCGTGCTTCAGCGCGCCGCCAAAGGCCTTTTCCGAAATGGGCAGGCGTTCGCGCAGGGCCCAGAAATCCTGCCGCTGGGCCTGGCTGTTGGAGATGGCCCCATCTAGCAGCAGGCCCTCATTGGCCGCATCGGCGAGCAGGCTCTCGATATCCTCGCCGGCATTGGCTGGGCTGGCATGGCTGATCTCGATCAGCACGTGCCAGGGATGGGCCAAGGATAACGGGCTGCGCGAAGCGGGAAATTGATCGCAGACCAGCTTGATGCCGAAAGCCGGCATGGCCTCGAAGGCGGTGACATGGCCGCGCGTGCGGGCCTTGGCGAAGGTGAGCAGCATGACGGCCTTGGCCAGATCCGGAACGGCTGCCAAGGCGGTGGCGAAGGCCTTTGGCTGCGGGAAAAGCTTGAGGCTGGCCGCGGTGATCACGCCCAGAATGCCTTCAGCCCCGAGAAACAGGTGTTTGAGATCGAGGCCGGAATTGTCCTTGCGCAGGGCCGTCAGGCCATCCCAAACCCGCCCATCGGGCAAAACGACTTCCAGGCCCAAAACCAGATCGCGCATCATGCCATAATGCAGCACGCCAACCCCGCCGGCATTGGTGGCGCACAGGCCGCCGATCAGGGCACTGCCCTCCGAAGCGAGGCTCAGCGGGAAAAGCCGGTCATTGGCCTTGGCGCATTCTTGCACCGAAGCGAGCGGAACGCCCGCCTCGACGATCAGGGCATCATTGATCGGATCGACATGGCGGATCCGGTTGAGCCGCTTCAGCGACAGCAGGATTTCCCCGTCGGGCACCGCGCCGAGCACGAGGCCCGTCCCGCCGCCTTGCGGGCAAAGCGGCAAATGCTGTTCGGCGCAAAAGCCGACCAGGGCTGCGCAGGCCGATGTGCTGGAAGGCAGCAGCACGCAGGGCGCATGCCCGGCTTGGCGGCCGCGCCAATCGGCGCAGAAGGGGGCGATGTCCTCGGGTGCGGTCAAGACGCCGCCGGGGCCAAGCAACGCGCCAAAGCGCTCCAGCTGGGCGGGGGTGAGGATCACGGCCCCGCCATCTCACGCCCGACGGGGTAAAGCAAAAAGCGCGCGTCGTAATACGGGCTGCGCTCATAAAACCAGGCGAGGCGCGCATCGCCATCGGCGGCAAAAGCGGGATCGGCCGCGAGCTTGGCCTCGAAGGCGGATTTGAGCTGGGCATCGCGGGCCAGCATGGCTTCGGCCAGGGGCGCGATCACATAGCCCTCGATATATTCGGTGCGCTGCAAAATCTCCGGGAAATAATTCCAGGCGAGCAGCGAATCGGGCCCCTCCGCTTCCAGCAAATGGGCGGCGAGGAGGCCCAGAGGCTGGGCCGATGGTACGCGCAAGGAGCCGGCCGGGAATTCTTCTTCCAGCATCTCATGGCGAAACTTGGCGCGCAGCGGGACATGCCCTTCATTGGCCCCTTGCAGTTCGGGCTCCAGCAGGCGCACGCGATCGAGGCGCAGTTTGCGCGGCTGGGTGAGGGTCTCGAAGGCGATGCCATGGAGCTTGACGCGCTCGATCAGGGCAATGGCCGTGGGCGGGATCCACCAGGCGATCGGCAGTTTTGCCGTGAAATCGGGGGCAAATCCGAACACGGGCATGCTTTGCGTCTTGGGCTTGCCCAGCCAGCGGATTTCCTCGCGCCCGGATGCGGCGGAGCGATAGCGCTCAAAGGCCATGCCCTTGAAGTTTTCGATCGTGTAGATCGGGGCCGCGATCGGTTTCCAGGTCAGGACGGCCTCAATGGGGCGCGCGGCGCGGTCCTTGGCGATGGCCGCCCGCAATTCTTCGCGCTGATCGCCGGCGAGGCGCAAGGCCGCCTCCACGAACACATAGGTGCCGAGAACGCGCTGGCGATAGGGCTTGAGCGAATGGGTTTCCAGCAGCACACTGGGGATGCGCGCCAAATCGCTATAGCCGGTGGAAAAGCGGGCCGTATCGGGATCGTGGGTGATGCCCCTGTCGGGATCGCGGTTATCCACCGCGCTGACATAATAGCCGGGGACATGCCCGTTTTTGCTCAAAGCGGCATCGATGGCCGGGCGAAAGCGCGCATCCAGCCACGCGCCGATGGCGGGGGAGGCGGCATAATAGCCCTTCCAACCCGAAAAGGCATAGGTGATATCGTATTGATAATCCGTGCCGTCGGTGACGTGCAGATCGAGATAGAGCGCGGGACCCAGCCGTCTCAGCAAGCCGATCATGGCCTGCATTTCCGGGCTATCGGCTTTGAGATAATCGCGATTGAGATTGAGGTTTTGGGCTGTCGTGCGCCAGCCTTGATTGGCCGGGCCGCGCTGATTGGGCCGGTTGAAGGGCGATGCGCGCTCATGCCCATCGGCGTTGAAAATCGGCACGAAAACCAGATCGGCGTGATCGAGCAGGCTGTCCTTGCCGCGCAGCGCGATATCGCGCAGCAGCATCAGGCCGGCATCCTTGCCATCGATCTCGCCCGAATGGATGCCCGCTTGGGCCAGGACGATCGGCTTGCCCGCGCCGCCTTTGCTGGCGCGCACGAAATAGAGCGCCCGGCCCTGCGCCGTGTGGCCGAATTCTTCGAGCGTGAGCAGGCCGCCGGA
>CAZAGL010000118.1:0-1213 GCA_964484435.1 uncultured Caulobacteraceae bacterium | reverse complement strand
GCACAATCAGGTGCGCGCGCACGATTGGCCCTGTCGATGACACGCTCGTGGGAGCAACTGGCATGCGACGCAATTCTTCGCTAAGCTAAGGCAATGAAAATGTTCGATCGCATTACCCAAAATCCAGGCGTCATGGGCGGGAAGGCTTGCATCCGGGGGATGCGGGTCACTGCGGCGATGCTCGTCAACCAGATCGGGGCTGGGCGCACCATCGAGGACGTGCTAGGCGATTACCCTGACATCGACCGGGAGGACATCCTTCAAGCACTTCAGTACGCGGCGTGGCTCGCGGAAGGAAAGGACCTCGCGCTCGCCGAAGGGGCATGAGGCTTCTCCTTGACATGAACCTGTCCCCGCGGTTCGAGCCCTTGCTCGCCGCAGCGGGTTTTGAGGTTGCGCATTGGCGCTCGTTCGGCACCGCCGATGTCAGCGATATCGTAATCATGGCGTATGCCAAGGCGCACGACTATGTTGTGGTGACGCATGACCTCGACTTCAGCGCCATCCTGGCCGCGACTAATGGCGATAAACCCAGCGTCGTGCAGGTGCGGGCGGCGGACCTGTCGCCTGAGTTGCTAGCGGGGATGATCGTCACCGGCCTCAGGCGGTGCGCGGCGGAACTTGAAGATGGCGCGCTGCTCACGATCGATACGGAACGGCAGCGGTTGCGGCTCTTGCCTCTGAACGCGAGGCCATAGGCACGAGGGCAGCGCCATGAGCGGGCACCGCGACGACCAGCTTCAGATCGACCTCAAGAGGCATCGTCGCCAGAACACCGGTCGTCTGAGCCCGCCCGGCGGCCGAACCTTGACGAACGGGCCCATACAAAAAGCGGACTTTTCCTTGCTACGAAAACCGGACATCTGTGCGCGTCATTGACACGCGCACGATTGGCTGTTGTGCCAGCTTGGCATCGCGGCTAAAGCCAAAGCGCGTCAGGTTCCCAGGGATGGGATCAAAAGGGAATTCGGAAGCGGCGTGTGCCGTAATCCGAAGCTGCCCCCGCAACTGTGATCGGCGAGATCGCGCCCCGATTTGGCCACTGGGATTTCCCGGGAAGGCTGGGCGCGATCGAAGACCCGAGAGCCAGGAGACCTGCCCGGCGCGGTCGTTCCATCAGGCGGACGGGGTGTTCCGAATGATCGAGGGTTTCCTCGTGTGGCGACGCCAGTTGGGCCGTGCGCATGGGTGAGCCGTTTCGTGCAAAATCCGT
>CAZAGL010000117.1:0-6948 GCA_964484435.1 uncultured Caulobacteraceae bacterium | reverse complement strand
GCTTGGCTTTGACCTCAGCAGCTTTTCGCAGGCGATCCTGACCTGATGACGAAAGGTTTTTCGGAGCCCTTAATTTTCCGTCAGGCCCCCGGCTGCGCGCAGCGCGGCGATTTCCTGGCGCAAGGCCTGGATTTCGCCCAGCAAGTGCGCCGGGTCCGCAGCCATGGCGCTGGTGCCATCAGCGGCCTTGGCACCCGCATCGCCGGCTTGAAGCGCCGTCTCTTGCGCGTTTCGTTCCTTGAGATGCTGTTCATGCTCTTCTTGGAGGGATTGCACGATCACCGCGATGAACAGATTGAGCACGGCAAAGCTGGTCAGCACGATGAAGGGCAGGAAGAAGATCCAGGCCCACGGATGGCGTGTCATGACCACGCGCACAACCTCCGAACTCCAGCCATCCAGGGTCATGACCTGGAACAAGGTATAGGCCGAATCCGGCACCGTGCCGAACATGTCCTGCATTTGCGGGCGCGGATCACCGGAAAACAGCGTCGTGGCCATCACCGCCGTGACGTAAAACAGCAAGGCCAGAACCGCCAGAATGGCCCCCATGCCCGGAATGGCCTTGAGCAGGGCATCGATCACCCGGCGCAAAGCCGGCATGACCGAAAACACCCGGAAAATTCGAAATACGCGCAAAACGCGCAAAACCAGAAAGGCGCCCGCATCGGGGATGAGCGAAATCAGCACCACGCCGATATCGAAGAAATTCCAGCTCGAGCGAAAAAACTTCCCGCGATGGGCGTACAATTTGAGGCCGATTTCGCCCACGAAAATGGCGGTGACCATGGTATCGAACACCGAGATCAGCCGACCAAAATCGACGTGGGTGCGCGTGTCGGCATCGAGGCCGAGCAAAACGGCGTTGACAAGGATCACGCAGAGCACGCTGCGCGAGAACCAATCGCTGTCCACCAAAGCGCGCACGCGCGCGCGCAGGCTTCCCGGAAAGGCCCGATTATGGCGCGCGCCGCCTATTGCATCGTCAGTAAAATCCGATCCGGATTTCACTGGGTTCGATGCAATACCTGATGGGTTCTGCGAATGTTCGGACATAAATCGCGACTACACTTTTGTTGAAAATACGCTGTGTCCGTGTCCATCCCCGAGCGGCATGTCCATGGCACCGATAAACGAGCCGATCAATTGCTTTGATCCGCCACGCCGATCTGGTCTTGATCATGCGGCACGCCCGATTCTTGCGCCAGCACAAAGCCGATCATCCAGGCGTTCAAGGCGGGCCGGGCAAAGAACAACGCGCTGGTTTCCAGCTTCAATTGCTTGACGAGGGAAAGGAGAATGTCCGTGCCGGCAATCAATTGCTCGCGCGTGTAAATGCTGGTGACGATCTCGCGGTGATCGGCGGCGGCGCGCAGGCGCTGATCAACGGCCCGCACCGCGGAAAAATTGACATCGACGAATTTGCATTCGGCATCGGCGCGCAGAGCCATGTCCGGATCGGTCAGGCAAAGGGGATCGGCTTCCAGCTGGGCGCGCACGCGCTCAAAATCTCGCGCATCAAGCGGCACATAGCTGGCCCCCTGATCGGAATGGAGCATGGTGGCGATGGCCCAGACGATGCCGCCGCCGAGATAAGCGCGTGGGCGGCGCAGCGCGCCGGGTGCGCCCTCCCGCAGCGCCAATGCGATCTTTTCATCGATCGCGGGCGGCGCGGTCTTGACGCCGAAGCCGAATTTGCGCGCGGTGATGGGTTCGGTTCCGCAGGCACCTGCACGTGGGCCGGCCGCTGCGGCCACGATTTCCGAGCTGCCCACGTCGATGAACACGGTCTGCTGGCGCCGGTGCGCGAGTCGCTCGCAATTGACCACGCCGTTGAAGCCGAACTGCGCCTGTTCTTGCGCGGAAATGAACGAAAGCGCCCCGGCCCGCCCGCCAACGATGCCATCCACCGCCACGTGCAATGCCCCGCCGACAGGGGCCGTATTCAGCCCGCTGGCCGCGATGATATAGATGTGCAGAGGATCCAATCGATAGCGCGCGTGCAGATCAGTGACCAGGCCATCGACGGCCATGGCCACCTTCTGCACATTTTCGGGGTAGGCCGGGTTCAAATTCTGGATGGGATAGCGCCGCACGATTTCGAGATCGAGGGCGCTGGCCTCGCCCCCGGCCGGCGAAGGCGCGCGCAATTCCACAAAGGTGGCCTTGACCCCCGAACCCCCGATTTCGATCAGCCCGAATTGGCGCGAGGTCGAAACGGTTTGTGCCCAGGCCTGGCCGCCGATCGGCCAGATCAACGCCAACATGATGAAAGCCCATCGGCAAAATCTTGTGATCATGTATGCCCCCCAGAAGCAATGGACCCCAGCACGTCCTTCATGTTAACCTAAGCCGGGGTCGCGGTCATTACCGATCGCGATATGATGGTTATTGGGGTTCGGCTTTGGATAAGGCCCCCGCACGCGCTGGTGTGCATGATCACGATGCGGCGCGGCGCGTGCTGCGCGCCGGTCGAATCCGTCCCGACCGCGCGGGGCAAGACGCCTTGGTTGGCGCGCACGGGGCCGGCGGGCGGCGCAGCGCAGCCCTGTGGCTGGTGGGTATTGCTGGCGCGTCGGCGATGGCCACCGGCGGTGCCTTGTGGGTGGCAAGTGCGCTTTGGCAGCGGCCGCAGGCCAGCCCCGCGCTCACGGCGATCGTGCCCGCGCCGCAATCGCTGGCCCCGATGCCCGTGATCGCGCAGGCGCCGGTGCCGGCCATGCTGGATTTGCCAAGCCCGCCAGGCTTTTTGGCTGGCGCTGATCTGAGCCCCGAAACATCGGAAATTGTGCCAACCTCGGCGCACGCCCAAGAGCCGATGCAGATCCAGATCGGGCGCACGCAAATGCGCGTCCGGGCGATGCGGGTGCAAGATGGCGAACATCCACGTTCGGCCCCCTTTATCGGGCTGCACGTGATCAACCTAACCGGCGGTGCCCTCGATATCCAACGCGGGGATGCCTTGCTCGGCTCTTGCGCCGATGGCCCGCAGGGCAGCTTATCGGCCGTTACGCAGTCTTTGCGCCTGGAGCAGGATTGCATTCTGCGCCTGCGCAAGGGGGCCATCCACAAGGTTTTGCTGGAAGATGCACCGCGCGATGATTAGCGCGCCGACATGTAAAACCGTCGATCGCTCACGGAACGACCCCTTCCAGCTCCTGCTCTGGTGAATAGCATCCAATTCTAAAATTTCGGGCAGGGTTCGGATTGTTGTTTACGAAGTTGGGTTTCTTGGTTAAGAAGTCAGGCGCTACACGAATAGCAAAGTATTTGCGCGCGCTGTCATGCTAATAATTGAGGATGCTTTGAGCATGCTTCGAGTATTCTTGATGCAGCAAGAATTTTTAAGCAAAACAATTTATTGTTTGTAGTAAGGCAAATTAAATGCGCAAGATGTTTTGTGGCGATAAAATTTACGATTGCGCGCCACCAACCTCCACGAGCAATGCGCGTTAACATGCTGCAGCCTTGAAATCCGAAGCCGGCTTTGAGGCTAGACAAGCATTTTCAACACAATTCAGAGATTAGAATGTCGGGCAAGATCATTTCTATAGCGAACATGAAGGGCGGCGTTGGCAAGACCACCTTGGCCGTTTGCTTGGCCTTGTCTTACGCGAGAAAGATCCATGGCCATTCTGCTCCACGCGTTCTGCTTGTGGATTTGGATGCGCAGGCCAACGCTTCCTTTTGGCTGTGCGGAGATAGTGTCCTCACCGAGTTGATTGAAGGCGGAAAAACGATCGATGCCTTCCTCGAAGATACGCTGCTATTCAGCATGAAGCGACCTTTGCTGGATTTCGTTCATAATGTCTGGGATGAAAGCCCCAATGGGCGGCGATTATCGGTTATCCCCTCCAGCCCAGAATTGCGCCTGGTCGAACGCGAGCTGATCTATTTCCTTTCCGAGGGCAAGCGCAGCCTGCGCGAGATCGAAGCCGAATTGGGCGAACGATTTGCCCGCGAACTCGATGCGCTGCGCTGCCGGTTCGATATGATCCTGTTTGATACGGCACCGGGCATTTCCGCATTGACTGAGGCGGCGCTGCGCGCCTCCGATATGGTTCTGGTGCCGACCATCCCCGATTTCATTTCGAATCTGGGCCTGGAAGCGTTTTGCCGATCGATCTGGAAGCAGAATCGCGAAGGGGCGCGGGCGCGCTTGCCCCATGTTGTGGCCAATATGGTCAAGGAAACCAGCCATCACGCCATCATGCTCAGCGAAATGCGCAGCGAAGCGGGCGCTTCCGATGCCGGTTTTTGCATGCTGGAAACGCAAATCCCCAACAGCCTGGCCATTGAGGAAAGCGGGGGGCTTGCGGGCATTTCCCAGGATCGCACCGAGTTGCAACTCGATGAAAGCGCCAAGGCGCAATTCCAGGCTTTGGCCGACGAAATCTGGATGCTGCTCGATGCCGTAGAACAGGAGCCTGCACATGTCCGACGCGCTACGGGCTGATTCATGGAGATTGCTGGCGAAAATCGTCAGCAATCCGGGTGCTTTCGCGGCATCGGGCGCTGTGGCGAGCGCTGCCGCATCGGGCATCCTGCGCAATCAATTGCTGCACGGGATCAGCACCGCCGAGCAATTGGCCGATCTTGGCCGGATCGTTGGCACCGAGGCGATCGTTGCGGCGATTGAGCCGATGGCCGGTTTCGAGATCCAGCATGTGATCGCCAACATCACCGCGCGCACGCATGCTGATGGCGCGCTGGAGGCCAAGGCGGCCCGCCGGCTCTTGCTCAGCATCGCCCGGGGCGCGTGCCAGGAGGTGCCAGCCGCCTCGGTTTTGCCGAAATCGCCCAGCCGCACGCTGCGCCGGCATCATTTTTCCGGGGCCAGCCGGCAGAGCCGCGATGGAAATCTCATGCCCCCCAAGGCCAGCATGGCCTGAAAGGGCCATGCGCGCCAGAGGCCTCAGCGCCCGGCGATCGCCTCTTTGATCCGCCCCAAAACCAGCAGCGTTTCAACGTCGCCGCCATCGATGGCCCGTGCCGCTTCGGCATCTTTCAGGGCCAAGGCGCGCGCGCCCAATTGCAGGCGGGTTTCGGCGCGCAGGCGCAAGGCCAGCGGATCATTGCCATTGACGGCCAAGGCGTTGTTCAAATCCTCCTCGGCATGGCGCCAATCGCCGGCATAGGCAAAGGCCCTGGCCCGATCGATGAGCAGCAAGCCATCATTGGGCGCGAAGCCCAAGGCATTGTTGAAGGCCGCCAGCGCCCGCGCGCCATCGCCCGCGATCAGCCAGGCATTGCCGGAATCGCTTTGGGCCTTGGCCTGGCTGATCTTGTCGCGCCCGGCCATGGCCCTGGCGATCGCCTCGAATTGCTGGGCGGCCAGCACGGGTTTGTTTTGCGCATAGGCTGCGGCGGCCAGGCAGTATTTTGCCTCGAAGGCCGGGCTTTCCGCCGTCCAGGCGCGCCCTTCCTCATAGGCCTTTTCCGGGCTGGATTGGGCCAGCAGCTCGCAGGCTTTCAGCCGGGCCAGATCGGCGGTCTGCCCCGGGCTGATCGCTTCCACCTTGGCGGGCGCGGGGGGCGAGGCGGGGGATGCCGCGATCTGCGCGAGGGCAAGCATCACTGCACCGGCTAATCCCATGGCCTTGCTCCCGCTCGAAAATGCGCCTTTGATCTGGATGATCATGCGCGAAAAGATCTTGCTCTGCTTCGGTTACGGCTTCAGTGCCCGCGCTTTGCACGCTGCCCTGAAGCGAAGAGGGAGCTGGCGCGTGATCGGCACGCAGCGTTCGCCGCGCCCCCAGCCCGATATGGATATATTGGCCTTCGCGGGCACGGCAAGCCCCGCGCTTCAGCACCTGGTGGAATCCGCCGATGCCATCCTCTTGTCCATCCCCCCGGACGAGGCGGGCGACCCGGCGCTGCGTGCTTTCCAGCCGGCCTTTGCAGGGCGCGCCCAGGGCTGGATCGGCTATCTTTCCACGACCGGGGTTTATGGCGATCGCGGCGGCGGCTGGGTCGATGAGCGCAGCGCGCGCCAGCCGATGAGCGAGCCGGCCCGTCGCCGGGTGCTGGCCGAGGATCAAGCCCTGGCGCTGCCCCGGCCGGCCTGCATTTTTCGCTTGCCGGGGATATATGGGCCCGGCCGCTCGGCGCTGGACAAAGCGCGCGAGCCCGGCCAGATATCCTGGATCAAGCCCGGCCAGGTTTTTTCCCGCATCCATGTGGCCGATCTGGCCGATGCCCTGGCCCTTTCCATCCCAGCCAGCGCGCCCGCCAGCGTTTATAATGTCTGCGATGACGGCCCGTGCGCGCCCGAACTGGTGCAGCGCTTTGCGGCGGCTTTGCTGGGCTTGCCGGCCCCGCGCGAGGAAATTTTCGATGCCAGCCGGCTGGGCCCCCAGGCGCTGCGCTTTTGGGCGGAAAGCAAGCGCGTCAGCAATGCGCGGATAAAAGCGCAATTGGGCTGGCGCCCTCGCTTTCCCAGCTATCAAGAAGGTCTATCTTCAATTGCAAGTTGTGATTCGGGAGAAATCGGCAATGGCCAAGGGATCGGAATTGCGCGTCTGGACCCTCCTGCTTTCGGTTGAGTCGCAAGCGGATTTGTGCGGCGTTTCTTATGAGATCTGGGCCCATGATGCGGCGCAGGCGGCCAAGCTGGCGCTGGCCGATGCCCACCGGCGCGGCGAAAGCGTGCGCGGCGTGCTGCAATGCGAAATCGGGCCGATCCTGGCCCGGCAAAACGCCGAGCCGCAGGTGCGCCTGCGCGTCAGCCAGCGCGCGCGCTTCGTTTTGCATGGCGCTGGCACTGGCCAAACGCCGCCGCCTTGCCCTACAAAGCCCGGGCATGCGGCGCCGTAGCTCAGCTGGATAGAGCAGGTCCGTCCTAAGGACACGGTCGGGGGTTCGACTCCCTCCGGCGTCGCCATCCGCTCAAGTGTCCAGCCCGGAGACATAGGTAACACAGCGTACCTAAGACATGGGTGACACCCG
>CAZAGL010000116.1:0-6993 GCA_964484435.1 uncultured Caulobacteraceae bacterium | reverse complement strand
ACGGGGCGCGGGCGCTCCGGCGCGGGCGGCGGCGGGGGCACGGAAATCGTGCTATAGCCCGCGGCCCCCACTTGGCAGCAGCGCACCTTCATCTCCAGCACGCGCGTGGCAAAGCGGCATTGCTTGTCATCGATATCGCGCACCACGGTGGGCCCGCCCGAAGAGGTGGTGTAGCGCGATTGCGTGCAGCTGGTCAGCACATAGCCGGCATCGCAGCTGCCCACCTGGGCGCGGCGCAGCGTGCGCGTGGTGCAGTTAAAGCCTTCGCTGGCCTTGGACAGGGCCTTCTGGGCCGTTTGCTGGGCGAGGGCCGCGCTGGCGCTGGCCCCATCGGCGATCTGGCGGGTGGCTTCGATATCGCTGCGGTTGCGCGCCACTTCGCTGCGCGTAGAGAGCAGATCGGAATTGACCTTGCAAATATCGAAATTGGCGCGGTTGGGACTGGCGCAATACGCGGCAATGGATTGATCCCCGGAGCGGCTGGCGCAGCCGGCCAAGCCAAGCGCAAGCAAAGAAGCCACCGCCAAGATTTTGAGCTTACCCATCGTTTTCACCTTCAATTACGCCCCATCACCCTGGGGATTGACTCAAAATTAACGTTTGGTCAACCCGGCGCGGCTTCCTCGCGTGCAATTGCCGCCTTTCCTGGGTGTTTTCGGCAGGGGCATGCTCAATTCCTTAGCGTGCTTCCTCTAAAGCTTGGGCCGCGCAGGGGCCCGGCCTCCCTCTCAAGGGCGCAGCAACCCAAGCCATCCGCCGGAGGTGAGCAAAGCGGCCCCGGTCAGCGCCATGGGCAGCGAGACATGGCCGGGCGCAGCGATGAATACCGGGCGCCAGCTTGGCCCGAATTTGGCCTTGTAGGCGCGCAGGCCCCGAAAGCCATAAACCTCCTCCCCGATGTCATAGATGGTTGCGCCGATCTTGCTCAGTGCGGGCGCGTAGCGTGCCGAGGATAGCCCGGCGAGCGGCGTCATGCCGATATCGAGCCGCGCATAGCCCGCCTTCCAGGCCCATTCGATGACGCCGATCAAAAGAAAATCCATCATGCCATTTGGGGCATCGGGGCTCACGCGCATCAAATCGACGGCGATATCGCCTTTGTCAGGCGTCGGCCACAACGAGACGAAGGCCGCCGGCGTTGATCCTTCCCGCCCCGCGATCCCGATGGGGAAGCGTTCCAGATAGGCTCGATCAAACCGGCCCAGCGAGAATTGTTTTTCGCGCCCGACATGCCGCGCAAGCCAAGCCTCCGAGACGTGCCGGAGGCCTTCCCAATCCACCTCGCTGCCGGGCGCGCGCACCTGAAACCGCCAAGTGTCGCGCAGCAATCTGTTCTTGGCTTGCCGCAGCCGGGCGCGGGCCGGGCCTTCCAAGCTAAAGGATTGAAGGTCAATCATTGCGGCCTCGCCAATCTTGCGCACCGCATAGCCCAGCTCAATGAGCGTAGGCAGCAATTCGGCGCTGGCGGCATAGATTGTCGGGCTCGCGCTCGCGGCATCGGCTGCGGCATGAAAGGTTGTCAGCGCTTCGAGCCGCTCTGCGCGCGGCCCTACTGGATCGCCCATCGCGATCCATAGCCCTCCGCGCGGGCGATACATGACGAAGCTTTTGCCGCTCGGTGTGTAAACGAAGCGCTTGTCTCCGGTGAACAAGAGATTGGCTTCGCCATGCGCGCCCTCGGCCTGCTGGAAAACAGCCTCGGCTTTTGTCATCGCCGCGTGGAGTTCGCCCGCTTTCGGCGCGGGGCGGCTTGGATGAAGCGCCAGCCATGCCGATGTCAGCAGCGCCAGAATGATGGCCCCGCTCAAGGCGCGAAGTGAGCGTGCGATGTCAGCGTCTTTGAGCACGGTCCACCAGAGCTCATCGCGGTAATCGACATGCGTATAGGCGATCGACATCAGCCAGATGACCAGGCCAAGCACCGTGGCCACGCCCAACATCCACGGGGCTGTCAGCAAGCCTTCTGTCAATCGCGAGCGCCGGAAGTAGGCCGGGCGGGTCGTTGCCATCGCCAAGGCGATGACGCTCAGCAAGCTGGCCTCTTCCCAATCGAGGGCCTTGAGCATGGAAAAGGCCGCGCCAAGGACCAAGAGAACGAGCGTGAGATAATAGGCACCATCGAGGCGGCGCCATAACCCCCCGGCCACCATCAGCAAAAGCATGCCGACAATCGAGGCCAGAAAATGCGACAGCTCAACGCCTGCCAGAGGCCAAGCCTGCAGCAGCGCCTGAAGGCGCGCGGAGATCGCCGGCTGTGCTGCCGAGGCGAGCAGCGCGCAGCCGCCCGCAAATACCAAGATTGCAGTCAGCGGCGGGGCAAACTCCAGGGCCACCAGCCGCCACCCGAATTGGCCATCGCGGCCCGTTGCGCGCGCGAAGTCCCCTTCGTGGTCTGATTTTGATCGTGCTGCGGAGGCTTTTTGGGGCATGCCGGCGACCATTTCCGGCGCGATGGATTTTGTCCAGCAGGCTGCTGAAGAAGTCGCGGCTGGACGCCTCCCCCAAGGCTCAGCTAAGCTGGCTCAAGAGGAATTTCCCATGCGCTATATCCAATTTCTGCCCATGCTTGCCCTGGCTGCACTGCTTGCGGCTTGCCAGAATTCATCGGGCTTTGAATATCATGGCCCAAGGCTGCCGGCCGCGGTGCTGGCCAGTGCCGTCCCGCCACCGCCGGCAGAGGCCGCGCCCGCGCCGCCAGCCCCCGCCAGCGAAACGGCCGTCGTGGCCGAGCCGGGTGCACTGCCGCCTTCGCCGCCGGGCCGCGTGTTGACGCCCGTGCCGCGCGCAAGGGTGGATAGCCCTGCCGGGCCGATCGTGGTGCCCGCGCCAGAGCGTGGCCGGCCGGTGGTTGTGCTCGAAGATACGCGCACGCCCACCGAAATCGCCGAAGACAAGGCCATCTATGACAAATGCATCCTCAAGGCGGCGGTGCGGGCCAGCGAGGGCCAAAGCCCGTGGGCCCCGCCCGGGCCCTCGGCGCAAGAGATCTGCGCCAAGCAATTGGGCATCCGCAAGCGCGGCGAAACCCCGGAAAATCGCCGGCGTTGAGCGGGTTTTTCGGGTGCGTGAACGGCACCTGATAAAAAGTTGACGCCAGCGTCATTTTTTAATTGAAGCTTATGATTTTCCGGTTATCCTGGCATCCAGTTTGGTGCACGCCGCGCGTGCGGCCAATCGCCAGCGGGCAGGGCGCTCGCGATGTTTGGTGAATTTGCCGCGCCCCGCTTGCGGCGCGCATGGCCAGGGAGATCACAAATGGACGGCGCAACCACCCCAATCCGGCAGATCACGAAAGACAGCATGTATGATGCCGTCGCCCCCACGGATTTCGCGGCCTTGCTCGATGTCGATCGCCATCTGACGCGTTCCACCGCATTTGATAAGATCATTTCCGCCACCCATGATCATTTCTGGGATCCGCTCGATGCGCGCTATATCGATTTCAGCGAGCCGTTCGATATGGAAAATCAGCAGCTCATCCCTGATGAATTGGTGCCGGCGCTCAACACCGATTATGTGACCAATTATTTCGCGGATAAGCCCAAAGAGCGCATTCGCTTCATCAATCAAAACGCGTTGTGGCAAATTTCCGGCATTTTGCACGGTGAGCAGGGCGCGCTCAATCTCTCGGCCTCTCTCTGCCATGTGCTGCGCGATCCAGGTGCCCAGGAATATGCCGCCAATCAATGCCGCGAAGAAGGCCGCCATGTCACGGCGTTTGCCAAATATATCCGGGCGCGCTGGGGCCGGGCCATGCCGGCCAGCCCGGTTTTGACCGATCTGTTGCAAGAGATCGTGCATTCGCCGGAAGTCTACAAAAAGATCGTCGGCATGCAGATGCTGGTCGAAGGGCTGGCGATGGGGGCTTTTGCTACCATTTTCAATCGCTGGCATGATCCTTTGGCCCGCAAGCTGGTTCAGCTGGTCATGACCGATGAGGCCTTCCACCACAAATTCGGGAAGATCTGGGCCGATCGCACCATCCCCAAATTGACTCCGGAAGAGCATGAAATCGTTGAGAACTGGGCGGCGCATTGCTTCCAGACGCTTTTGTTCAACCTCGTCGCCCCCCACCAGATGAGCGCGATTTACGCGGAATTCGGCCTCGATCCGGCCCGGGTCATGGAAGAATACCAGATCATCATGACGGATGACGCGCGCCGTGAAATGATGAGCGAGGCCACGAACATCTTCCGTGTTCTGGTCAAAACCCTGATCAATGCCAATATCATCACCGATCGCACCCGCGCCTTTTACGCCACCTATGTGGACATCGAAGAATTGAAGCGCGAAGGCGATGAGATGATTGGCGATGCCATCGCTAATGCCGGCATGCAATATTTGCAAACCATCAATTTCGGCATCGATCAGCAGGCGCTGGCCCGGGTCGCGGCCGAATAAGGCGGCGTCAGCGCCATTGGGCCCGGATGCGGGCCGCTTCGGCCTCTGGGCTCAGGGCCTCAGCGCCCTCGATGCCTTCTAAAGCGGCCAGCACTCCGGGCGATAGCCCTGCGGCTGGGCGATAGGCACCTTCCTCGCCGATGGCCTGCGTGCCCAGCGCCACGACGCTCCAGCCCTGTTCTTGGCGGCAGGCCAGCCCATCCAGGCCCTGGCTATGCACGCGAAAGGCGCGGCAGGGCGCATCATTCTGGCCCTGCACGGTCAAGGCGATGGCCACCTGGCTCTGGCCCGGCTCGCCCGAGGCTTGCCGCTCCAGGGCATGGGCCAAGGCCCCCTTGGCCCAAACGCCGCCATCGTCGGTGCGCAGCAGGCCATTGCCGGGCCCCGCCCCAAGCTGAAAGCCCAGCAAAGCGGCCGCCGCCAGCCCGATCAGGCCGGCGCTGAGCGCGCGCCAATCGCGGTGCCTGGGGCGAAAGGCCAGGATTTGCGCCTTCGGCTCCATCGCTTCTTGCAGGCGCTGCGGGATCGGCTCGTGCAGAATGGGATCAAAAGCGGTGCGCAGCGCCTGGTTTTGTGCCCGCCAGCCTTCCGCCTGGGCCCGCAGCCGCGGATCGGCGGCGATGGCGGCTTCTATCCGCGCCGTTTCTTCGCCATTGGTCTGGCCATCGACATAAGCCATCAAGCGTTCTGGATCGATGCTCATGGGCTTGCCCCCTCGTTCAGCGAGCGTTCCAAGGCGCTGCGGGCGCGAAACAGCCGGCTGGTGATCGTGCCTTCGGGCAGGCCCAAAATGTCCGCCGCCTCGCGGTAGGAATAGCCTTCGATCAAAACCAAGCCGATCACGACGCGGTGCTCCTCTGACATGGCGGCCATCGCATCGGCGATGGTGCGCAAGTGTTGGCGCGCCAGCGAGGCGGTGCGCCCATCTATTCCGGGGACGGCCAGCAGCGCGTCTTCGTCGCTGACTTCCCCACGCACCCGGCGCGAGCGGGTGCGATCGATCCACAAATTCTGGGCGATCCGAAACACCCAGCTATCCAGCCGCGTGCCCGCACGCCATTGTTCTTGCCGGGTCAGGGCTCGCTCCAGCGTGTCCTGCACCAGATCGTCGGCATCGGCCGCGTTGGCGGTCAACGCCCTGCAAAAGCGCCGCATTCTGGGGATCAGTGCCGATAGCTCGGCGCGGAAATTCGCGGTTTGGCTCATGCGTTGGCGCCTCGACAACGGCAAGCTTTGGCGATTTCGTCCCTGACGATCCGATAATTGGCAAAGTTTGTCATTTTCGGCCTTATTGCATCGTCCAATTCCTGGCTCACCAGCGGTTGAAAAGGGATGAAATTCGGGCGCGCGCGCGTTGTGATGGGATTGGCGAAGAGGATAAGGGCTTCATGCTGCGCAAGGGATTGGTCTTTCTGCTGGCTATGGTCCTGGCCTGGGCCGTTATCGGCGAGGCGTATGCCCAGCGCTTTCAGCGCTTGCGTGATCGCCAGCCCGGTTGGCGGGCTCAGCAAAGCCAGCGGCTGGAGCGCCTCGATCGCCTGATCGCCTGGCGTGACAGCCTCGATGCGCGCCGCCGCGCCGCCATTGGCCGGCGGCTGGAGCGCCTGCGCGGCGGGGCTTTGGTGCTGAACAGGCAGATATTGGCCATCGATCCCAGCCCGGAGGCCCTGGCCAAGGCCCAGGCCTTGGGCTTTCGTGTCATCCGGGCGCGCGAGTTTGGCGCGGTTGGCCTGCGCCTGGTCGTGCTGCGCGCGCCAGCAAAATTGCCGGCCCAGGAGGCCTTGGCGGCGCTGCAGGGGGCGGATCCGCTCGGCAATTATGAGTTGAACCATGTTTTTGATCCGTCTTGGGGCGACAAAGCCGGGCCAGGGCCGCAAGGTTCGGTCCAGGCTGCCGATGGCCGGGGCTTGCGCATCGGCATGATCGATACGGGGGTCGATGCCAGCCATCCGGCGCTGCGCAAGGCGGATTTGCATCTCCAGGCCTTTGGCGATGACAAGCTGGATCCTGCCCCGCACGGCACGGCCGTGGCCTCGCTTTTGGTGGGGGAGGATGGCGATTTCCGGGGCGGTGCGATTGGGGCCAGCCTCTATGGGGCCGATGTGTTCGGCCAGAGCGATACGGGCGGCTCGGCCGAGGAGATCGTCGCGGCGTTATCCTGGATGGCGGCGCAGGATGTGCGCGTCATCAATATCAGCCTGACGGGCCCGCAAAACCGGCTGCTGGCCGCGGCGGTGCGCCGCCTGGCGCAGCAGGGCCGTATTCTCGTGGGGGCTGCGGGCAATGATGGGCCGGCCGCGCCCGTGGCCTTTCCCGCCGCCTATGAGGGGATGATCGCCGCCACGGCCGTGGACAGCGAGGGGCGCATTTATGTAGCGGCCAATCGCGGGCCACAGGTGCGCTTCGCGGCCTTGGGCGTGGCGGTGCGCGCCGCCACGTTGGGCACGGGCTATGCCAGCGTTTCCGGCACGTCCTTTGCTGCCCCGCAAGTGGCTTTGGCCCTGGCCCGCGCCCAGGCCCGCGCCGAAGCCAGCGGCGATGCCAGCCCCGAGGCGTGCATCGCTTTATTGGCGGCCAGGGCCGAAGATTTGG
>CAZAGL010000115.1:0-6993 GCA_964484435.1 uncultured Caulobacteraceae bacterium | reverse complement strand
ATGGAGAGGCCAACTGGGCTGAGAAAGAGCTCCCCGGTGGTGTGCAGCAGATAAAGCAGGATCAAGAACAGCAGCGGCACCCGGAAATTGCCCGGATCGGCAAAGCCCACGCCAGCCACCAGCACGAAAAAGCCAAGGCCAACCAGCAGCAGCGCCAGGCCGAACTTCACGGGCGTGGACGGCTCCCAGCCGCGCTTGGCCAGGAAAATCCAAAGCGCCGCGACGGGCGAGGCCAAAAGCACCACAAAGCCGGGATTGAAGCTTTGCGTCATGGCCGCGGTAAAGGCATAGGCCTGCCCGCCGAGGCCTGCGCTGTAGGCCGCAAAGCCGGTGGCCGCCGCCAGCACGCCCATGAACACGATGGCATAGCCCAAAATCACCAGATCGATCTGTTTGCGGCCATAGGCCCTGAAGGCCCAGCCGATCACCCCTAGCGCGCCGAGGCTGATCAGGCCCAAAATCGCCGTGGTCAGCACATGCCCCGCACTGCCGGGACGGGCGATGGTTAGATCGGTGGAGCGCTCCGCGAACAAGGACAAGCTCGATCCGGCCTGCTCAAAAAGCGTCCAGAACACCACACTGAACACAATCAGCAGCAAGGCCACCAGCATCTTGGAACGATCCGCGCCCTTAAAGGCGAGCCCGACATAGCCGAACATGCTGAAAAACAGCACGACGACCGTGATCTGAAACAGGCTCATGCCCGCCAGTTGGGCCGGCAGGCCGCCAACGGGCAAAAGCTCCCCGATCGGCGAGATCATCACCCCGGTGTTCTGCACCAAAAACCAAGCGGGGATAACCAAAAGCAGCCCACCGGTCCAGAACATGCCCTCCATCAGGCTGGAAAGCGGGCGCGGCGGCTCGGCTTTGCCTTGGAGATCTTTCTGGCCGCCCAAATATTGCAACAGCCCCAGCAGCATGCCGAAGCCGGCCAGGCCAAAGCCGGCCCACCAGCCCACGGTCTGGCCCAGCCAGCCGCACAGCAAGGTGGCACACAGCGAACCGAGATTGATGCCCATGTAAAAGATGGTGAAACCGACATCACGTCGCGCATCGCCTTGGGCATAAAGCGCCCCCACCGTCGTGGAGATATTGGCCTTCAAAAAGCCAACCCCGGCGATGATCAAACCGAGGGAGACAAACAAGATTTGCTCAAACGGGATGAACCAGGCCCCAAGAGAAAAGCCCTGCGCCCGCTGGCTGAGCGCGTAATCGGCCTTCGCCACGAAACTGGGCAGGCCCGCGCCATCGGCAATTTTTAAGCCCTCTGAGGTGAATTCGGCCGCGATTTTGCCCTGCGGGGTTTCCAGAAACAATTGGCGCCCCTCGCCCCGCCCCTTGGCCTGCACATCATAGGTTTGCCCCGCGAAGGTGACTTCCTGCACATTGCCGCGCCCCTCGAACGCCATGCCGAAATGGCCCAAGACCAGCAGCACGGCCCCGATGGTGACGGCCTTGCGCGCCCCCAAAAACCGATCGGCCAGAAAGCCGCCCAGCACCGGCATCAGATACACCAAGGCGGCATAGGCCCCATAGGTGCCTTGGGCCCTGGCATCGGAAAACAAGAAATGCTGGGTGAGATAAATCACCAGCAAGGCACGCATGCCGTAAAAGGAAAAGCGCTCCCACATTTCGGTGAAAAACAGTGTCACTAGGCCGCGCGGATGCCCCAGAATGGTCGGTTCGTGGGTGACAGATTCGGCATTCGGCGCGGCAGATTGCGTCATGTTTTCCCCCAAATATGCGGTTCGCCTTCAGCCTTGGCCCGGCTTGGCGTGCTTGTGCGCGTCACACAATCAGCGATTTTCGCACAATTCAAGCCGCCACAACAAACGCGCGTCAGTACGCGCAATCGGTGAAGGCCCGCTCGATATCGCGGCCCCAGGCCCCGTTCCAGCTTTCCAGCAGGCTTTCGGCTGGGGTGCGGCCCGATTGGGCGATCTGCGCCAGTTCCGCCAAAAAGCCGGTTTCGTCATCCCCGCCGGCCCCGAGCCGGGCCCGCGCCTTGAGGCCGCGCTGGGCGATGGCCACCATGTCGCGCGCCACCTCGCCGGTGCTGCGCCCGGCCACCGGCGCGCGCAGGCCCAAAGTGGCCACGCCCCGGCGCAGCGATTCGCGATCGGCATGACCCCAATGGCGCACCAATTCCCAGGCCTCGGCCAGCGCGCCATCATCATAAAGAAGGCCCACCCATAGAGCCGGCAAGGCGCACAGGCGGCTCCAGGGGCCGGCATCGGCCCCGCGCATTTCCAGATAGGTTTTGAGGCGCACCTCGGGGAACAAGGTGGTCAAATGATCTTGCCAATCATCGAGGGTCGGCAATTCCCCGGGCAGAGCCGGCAGGCGACCCGCCAAAAATGCCCGGAAGGATTGGCCCGCCGCATCGATATAGCGCCCATCGCGCTTAACGAAATACATGGGCGTATCCAGCGCATAGCGCACATAGCGCTCAAAGCCGAAGCCCTCCTCGAAGGCGAAGGGCAGCATTCCGGTGCGATCGGGATCGGTATCGGACCAGACATGGGCCCGATAGGAAAGAAATCCGTTTGGCCGCCCCTCCGCAAACGGGGAATTGGCAAACAGAGCGGTGGCGATGGGCTGCAAGGCCAAAGCCACCCGCATTTTGAGGCGCATATCGGCCTCCGATTGGTAATCGAGATTGGTCTGCACCGTGCAAGAGCGCAGCATCATCTGCAGGCCGAGCCGGCCAACGCGCTGCATGTAGGCACGCATGATTTCATATCGGCCCTTGGGCATGATCGGCGTGTCTTCCAGGTGCCATTTGGGAGAAAAACCGAGGCTGAGAAAGCCGATGCCCAGCTTGCCGGCCACATCGCGCAATTGTGCCAGATGGGTGGAAACCTCCGAGCAGGTTTCAAAGATCGTCTCCAGCAGGGCACCGGAAAGCTCGAACTGGCCGCCCGGCTCCAGGGTGATCGAGGCCCCATTTTGCTTGAGGGCGATGAGATGGCCGCCCTCTTCCACGCGCTCCCAGCCATAAGAACGGGCCAGCCCTTCCAGCAAAGCCCCGATCCCGGCCGCGCCCGCATAGGGAACGGGCTGATTATTGGCGGTGTAAAAGCCGAACTTTTCATGCTCGGTGCCGATGCGCCAAGCCGAAGGCGGTTTGGCGCCCGATGCCAGATGGGCAATCAGCTGGGCTTCGCTTTCCAGCCGGGGCGTGTGTGCATCGATATTGGCCATGGGGGGCTCCGGTTGGTTCTGTGCCGATGTGCGATGGCGCGCGCCTTAACACAAGGGGGCACGCCAATCGCCCCAATGCGCCTGGATCAGGCTCAAGGCGGCGATGGCCGCGGTTTCAGCCCGCAAAATGCGCGGGCCGAGCGATACGGCTTTGACGAAGGGCGATGCCAGCAGGCTGGCACGCTCTTGCGGCGTGAAGCCGCCTTCGGGGCCGATCAGCAGGCCCAAGGTGGATTGCGGTGCGATCTGCGACAGGGCGCTGGCCAGCGGCACGGCACGATGGCCGCCCGAAATCGGCAAAGCCGCCGTTTCATCGGCAAATAGCAGGCTTGCGCCGCTTGGCCAAGCTTGCAGCGCCTGCGCCAGGCTGGCCGCCTCAGCGATCTGCGTCAGCTCCAGGCGCTCGCATTGCTCGGCGCTGGCTTGCACGATGGCACGCAGCCGATCGGTGCGGACGTGATCAGCCACCGAGCGCGTGGTCAAGACCGGCTGCAATACGGCCGCGCCCAGCTCGGTGGCCTTCTCAACCGCCCATTCCATGGCCGAGCGCTTCAGCGGGGCCATGAGCAGGCGCACATCGGCCAGGCTGGTTTGGGCACGTGTCTGGGCCAAGGCCCGGGCGGCCAGGCGCTTTGCGTGCATTTCCAGGCAGGCCGCGAATTCCCCGTCTTGCCCGTTGAACACGCGCAGTGCCGCCCCCGCGCGCAAACGCAATACGTGCGCCAGCTTGTGGGCCTGCTCGTCGCTGAGCGCGAGCACATCCCCGCTGGCAATTCTTGAGGGCACAAACAGGCGCGGCGCTTCCATGGCGCTTCATGGCAGGCCGCGCCGCCCTAGGCAATTTGAACTTTCGTCACCCATCGGGGCGGCGGCGGGGGTGCCGCCGACCGGCCAAAGCCAAGGCCATTTGCCGGGCCGAACGGGCAGCGGTGCCGATGGAGGTGCCAAACAGCGACTCCCTTTCTGTCCAAGATGCGCTATAGGGCATCATGCGTGATTTTGATGGGCAGATCGTTTTGGTGACCGGCTCGGCCACCGGTTTGGGGGCGGCCATCGCCTTGGGCGCGGCCAAACGCGGCGCGCAGGCCGTGATCCTGAATTATGCCAAAAGCGCCAAAGAGGCCGAAGAAACCGCCGATGCCTGCCGCGCGGCGGGCGCGCAGGTCAGCATGGTGCAGGCCGATGTCGGCGAGGATGGCGATTGCATCCGCCTGGCCAGCGCGGCCGCGCCCTATGGGCGCTTGGATGCCCTGGTCAACAATGCCGGCATCACCAAGCACGCCCAGCGCCTTGCCGATCTCGATGCCCTGAGCAGCGAGGATTTTCAGCGGCTTTACCGTGTCAATGTCATTGGCCCCTTCCAGATGGTGCGCGCCGCCCGCGCGCTGCTGGAGGCCTCCCCTGCGGCCAGCGTGCTGATGATTTCCTCCATCGCCGGAGTAACCGGGATCGGCTCTTCCGTGGCCTATGCCGCCAGCAAAGGCGCGCTCAATACCATGACGCTGTCGCTGGCGCGGGCTTTGGCCCCGAAAATCCGTGTCAACGCGCTCTGCCCCGGCTTTATCGATACGCGCTGGTTCACCGATGCCTTCGGCGAGGAGGTCACGGCCAATATCCGCCAATCGGTCCAGGCCAGCACCCCGTTGCAGGCCGCCTCCTCGCCCGAAGATATCAGCGAAGCGGCTTTGTTCTTCCTCTCGCGCGCGGCGCGCCATGTCACGGGCGAGACGCTCCTGGTCGATGCCGGCCTGCATCTGGGCTTTGCCCCGCTCATTGCCCGCTGAGCGGCGGAAAACGCGGCACGCGGCCGAGCATGCCGGGCACTTGCCGGTTCAGTGCGCGGCTTAGCCATTGGGCCACGCCGATGGCCCGATCGAGATCGATCCCGGTGGGGATGCCTGTGCGCTCCAGCATGTAAAGCAAATCCTCGGTGGGCACATTGCCGGCCGCCCCGGGGGCAAAGGGGCAGCCGCCAATCCCGCCAAGCGAGCCATCCAGCACGCTGACCCCCGCCTCCAGCGCCGCCATGGCATTGGCCAAGGCCGTGTTGCGCGTGTTGTGAAAATGCGCGCGCAGCCGGATGCCAGGCGCAGCCGCCGCCGCGCCACGAAAGCGGATGGCCACATCGCGCGGCGCGGCCACGCCGATCGTATCGGCCAAAGCGATTTCGTGCGGGCGGGCCTTGGCCACCTCAGCCACCAGATCGGCGAGGCGGCCGGGATCCACCTCCCCATCGAAGGGGCAGCCAAAGGCCGTCGAAATGGTCAGGGAAATGGGGATGCCGGCCTCGCGCGCCTTCGCCGCCGCCGCCGGCCAGGCTGCCAGCAGCGATGCGACATCGGCCCCGTTATTGCGCACGGCAAAGCCATCACTCGCGGCCAGGGAATAATTGATCTGGGCGGCGCCCGCCGCCAAGGCGCGTTCGACCCCACGCAGATTGAGCGCCAGCGCGATATAGGTCACGCCATCGCCTCTGGGCAGGCCGGCAAATACCTGATCGGAGCCCGCCATCTGCGGCACCTTCTGGGGATTGACGAAACTGCCCGCCTCCAGCCGGCGCACACCCGCCCCAACGCACAGCGCGATCAGTTCCAGCTTCTGCGCGACATCGAGATGCACGGCCTCGTTCTGCAAGCCGTCACGGGGGCTGACTTCAACGATTTCCACGCTTTGCTGCGCCATGGCCTCATGCCCCCGCGAACACGCTGAGCACATCTTGATCCGTGCCGAACGGCATTTCCAGCACATCCACCAATGCCGGCGCGAGGGCCTCCGGGCCGATCAGGCTTTGCGGATCCTCGCCCGGATAGGCCTTGGCCCTAAGGGCCGTGCGCACCGGGCCGGGATCGAACAGGCGCACGCGCAGCCTGGCCACCGCACTCTCTTGGGCATAGCAGCGCACCAGGGCATCCAAAGCCGCCTTGCTGGCGGCATAGGCACCCCAATGGGCGCGGGGATTGCGGCCCGCGCGGGAGGTGACGAACAGGGCCGATCCACCAGCGGCGCGCAGCAAGGGATCCATGGAGCGGATCAAGCGCTGGGCGGCCAGCACATTCACCGCGAACGCCTCCTGCATCATGCTGGGCCGGGCATGGGCCAGGGGGGTCAACACACCGAGCACGCCGGCGCAGGAAACCAGCGCATCCAGCCTGCCCCAGCGCTCGAACATCACGCCGCCCAGCCGGTCGAGGCCATCGAAATCCTTGATGTCCAGGGGCGTCAACGTGGCCCCGCCCCCGGCCGCGCGGATTTCATCATCCAGGCTTTCCAAAGCGGCCACGGCGCGCGCCAAGGCGATGATGTGATAGCCGCGCCTCGCCAATTCCAATGCGCTGGCCCGGCCGATGCCGCGCGAGGCGCCGGTCACCAAAGCCAGTTTTTGCACCTCACCGGCCATCACGCTTCCATCAGCAGAGACAATTGCAATTCCTTGTCGCTGCGCTCCTGATCATGATCCACCAGCGGCGTCGGATAATCGCCGGTGAAGCAATGATCGGTAAATTGCGGGCAGGCCAGATCGCGCTTGGCTTCGCCCATGGCCCAATATAACCCATCCACCGAGAGAAAACCGAGGCTGTCCACTTCCAGCCGCTCGCGCATGGCGGCCAGATCGAGCTGCGCGGCCATCAATTCGGTGCGCGAGGGCATGTCGATGCCATAAAAATCGGGCCAGCGAATGGGCGGGCTGGCCGAGCGGAAATGCACTTCGCTGGCCCCCGCCTCGCGCACCATTTGCACGATCTTGCGCGATGTGGTGCCGCGCACGATGGAATCATCGACCAAGACCAC
>CAZAGL010000114.1:0-7090 GCA_964484435.1 uncultured Caulobacteraceae bacterium | reverse complement strand
CAGGCCCGGTGCACCCGCAGGGCGATTTCGCCGCGATTGGCGATGAGGATTTTCTTGAACACCGATCGCCCCTATTCCAGAATGACGAGCGGCTGCCCAAACTCCACCGGCTGCCCATCGCCGACGAGCATGCGCGCCACCCGCCCGGCGCGCGGCGCGGGAATGGGATTGAAGGTTTTCATGGCCTCGACCATCAGCAGGGTTTGGCCCTCGGTGACGCTGTCGCCGATCTTGACAAAACCGGCCGCACCCGGTTCCGGCGAGAGATAGACCGTGCCCACCATGGGCGAATGCACCGCACCTGGATGATTGCGCGGATCGTCATTGCGGGCTTCCGGCTCGATCGGCGGTGGTTGGGCCGGCGGCGGAGCATAAGATGGCATCGGGGCCGGCGCGGCCAGGACGCTGGGGGCGGCGGCCAATGGGACAGCGGCGATGGCCCGCGTGAGGCGCAGGCGCGTCTCCCCATGGGAAACTTCGATCTCGCTCAGCCCCGAATCGCGCAGGATATGCGCCAATTCCCGGACGAGATCAGGATCGACCGAGCCGGAAGCTTTCTTTTCGGCCTTATCCCGCTCACTCATGATTCCTCCAAATTGTGTTCTGTTTCACGCGCTTTTGCCAAAACGTGCGCCGCTTCGATAGCCAGCAGGTAGCTCAACATGCCGAAGCCCGCCACCATTCCTTGCGCAATCGGGGAAATGAAGGAGTTTTGGCGGAAAGATTCGCGCGCAGAGGGATTGCTGAGATGGGTTTCAATCAAGGGAATGGCCAAAGCGCGGGCCGCATCGTGTAAAGCGATGGAGGTGTGGGTATAGGCCCCGGCATTGAGAATCACCGCGCAGGCCTGATTTCTCGCTTCCTGCAGCCAATCCACCAGCACGCCTTCATGGTTGGATTGGCGAAAATCCACGCGCCGGCCCAAGGCGTTGGCCTTGGCCTCGCAGGCCGCGCGAATATCTTCGAGGCTGGCATGGCCATAGATATGCGGCTCGCGCGCGCCCAGAAGATTCAGATTCGGCCCGTTCAGGATAAAAATGGGCAAGGTTAAGGGCAAGGGCAGCTCCAAATCATTGCGCGCCGCCGCGGGCCCGCTTACCTCTAAAAGGATGGAACGAGTTCTACGCCTCAGCGTCAACGGGCAGATGCGCGAAACCTTCGAGGGAGTTAGCCTCGCTTTGCTGCTGGAGCAATTGGCCATCGATGCCCGCCGGGTGGCCGTGGAGCGCAATCTGGCCATCGTGCCGCGTTCGCTTTATGCCAGCGTGCGTCTGGAGGAGGGGGATCGCTTGGAGATCGTCCAGTTTGTCGGTGGGGGCTGATCCATGGAGGTTTTGCCCGAAGATGCGCCCTTGGTCATTGCCAAGCGGGCCTTCACCAGCCGGCTGATCATCGGCACGGGAAAATATCAAAGCTATGCCCAGAACGCTTTGGCCCTGGAGGCGAGCGGCGCGCAGATCGTCACCGTGGCGATGCGCCGCGTCAATCTCACCGATCCCAATCAGCCACGTTTGGTGGATTTCATCTCTCCCGAGAAATTCGTGTTCTTGCCCAATACGGCCGGCTGCTTCACCGCCCAGGATGCTTTGCGCACGCTGCGCCTGGCCCGCGAGGCGGGCGGCTGGAATCTTGTCAAGCTGGAAGTGCTGGCCGATCAAAAGACGCTCTATCCCGATATGGCCGAAACCCTAACGGCGGCACGCGAGCTGATCGCCGATGGCTTTGATGTCATGGTCTATTGCAATGACGATCCGGTCTATGCCCGCAAGCTGGAGGATGCGGGCTGCTGCGCGATCATGCCTTTGGGTTCCTTGATCGGTTCTGGCCTTGGCATCCAAAATCCCGTCAATCTGCGGCTGATCATCGAGCAAGCGCGCGTGCCGGTGATTGTCGATGCGGGGGTGGGCACGGCTTCGGACGCGGCCATCGCCATGGAATTGGGCGCTTGCGGCGTTCTGATGAACACGGCCATTGCCGAGGCCAAGGATCCGCTGCGCATGGCCCGCGCCATGCGCCATGCCGTCATCGCCGGGCGTGAGGCCTATCTGGCAGGCCGCATGCCCAAAAAGCGCTATGCCGATCCCTCTTCGCCACTGGCCGGGTTGATTTAGCGGCTGGCCGCTCTGAGCGGTTTGGCGAGCCGATCGAGCGCGGCGGGATCAAACCCTTCCAGGGTTTGGCCATTGATCACGAAGGCCGGCGTGCCGTTGAAGCGCAGGCTGGCGGCGCGCTCATGATTGGCGCGCAGCAAGGCATCCACGGCCGGATCGCGCATATCCTTGCGCAGGCGCGCGATATCGAGGCCAGCGCCCTTGGCGAGGCGCTCGATATTGGCGGTATCGAGGGCGCCACGATGAGCCATCAGCGCCTCATGGAAGGGCAGATAACGGCCTTGGCGCTGGGCGGCCAGAGCGGCCCTGGAGGCTTCTTCCGATTCGGGGCCCAGCACCGGAAATTCCACGAATACGAGGCGCACATCGCGCCGGCGCGCTTGGCTGCTCATCCAGCCTTGCGCGGCTTTGCAATAGGGGCAGCGATAGTCGAAAAATTCCAGAATCTGAACCGGCGCATCCTTGGGGCCGATGGAGAAATTGCGCCCATCGGCCAGGACGTCGGCCTTGGCCGCATCCTGGCGCCGGGCTTCCAGATCATCGAGCGCCTGTTCCACCAGCTCGGGATGGGTTTTGAGCATTTCGCGCAGAATATCCTGCACGCGCTTTTCCTGCGCGGGGCTCAAAGGGGCGCTGCCTTGGGCCAAAGCCGGCATGGCCATGCCGGCCAGCAGGCAAAGAGCGGCCAGCCCCCCCAAGATTTGGCGAAAGGCCATGGCCTCAACCCCCCTGCTGCTGGCGCACTTCGCTTTGTGAAAGCTGCGAGATATCGGCAGCGCGCCGCCACGACACGCTGCCCTCGGTCAATTCGCGCTTGGCGCGTTCGGCAAATCCGAAGGCCTGCTGATAGCCGCCGATGGCATAATAGGCCTCGGCCGTGGCCAAGCGGGCCAGCCCCCCTTCGCCCTTTTCATCATGAATATTGGCCAGTTCGCTCCAGGCATAGGCATTATCGGGCTCAACCGCGATGGCCCTGTTCAGCATGACCAGAGCCTGATCGGTATTGGCCCCGCCCCCGGAGGCGGCCAGCGCGCGCGCCAAAGCGATATCCAGCAAAGCGTTATTGGGCTTGAGGGCCACGGCGCGCCGGTTGAAGAACACGGCCTCCTCGGCGCGCTGATGCTCGAACAACAACTGGCCCATCAACTCGGGATAATAGGGGTTCTCCGGCTGCTTTTCCATGAGATAGCGCAATTCCTGGGAAGCGAGGCCGATATCGGGGATGCGATAGGCGGCCACGGCGCGCGCATAATGGGCTTCCAGGGAGGTGCTGGTCTTTGGATAGCGGGCAAAAACGCGGGCCGGCGGATCGAGATAGCCTTCGAGCTTGGCCTTCAAGAGCTTGAAGCGCAGCAAATCTTCCGGGCTATCCTTCACATCCTTGAACGAGGATTTGGCCAATTTGGTGCGCAGCGATTCGATCCGATCCGAAGAAAGCGGATGGGTTTTGAAATAGGGCGGCGCGCGGCTTTCGGAAACGACCTCCAGATAGCGGAATTTGGTGAAAAACTCGATCAGACCGGCCGAGGATTGCCCGCTCTCTTCAAGAAACGTGGAGCCAGCCTGATCGGCCGCCGATTCTTGCACCTGGGTGAAGCGCGCCAGGCTGGCCAGGCCAAATTGCTGCGAGCCGGCGATGAGGGCAATGCCGGCATCGGGCGCGCCGGCCGCAATGGCCAAAACCCCAAGGGCGATCGAGGCCAAAACCGGGATATAGGCTTGGCCCTGCGCCTCACGCGAACGCGCCAGATGGCCGCCGGCGATATGGCCGGTTTCGTGGGCGATGACCCCCTTGAGTTGGGCCGGCGTATCGGCCGCCACGATCAGCCCCGTATGGATGAAGATGTTCTGGCCCTCGGCGACGAAGGCGTTGAGCGTTGGATCCTGCACCAGATAGAGCTTCACATCGGCCGGATCGAGGCTGGCGGCGCGCAGGATCGGATCGGTGTAATCGCGCAGCGCCTGTTCGATTTCCGCGTCGCGGATCAAGGAAATGCCTTGGGCGCGGGCCTCCATGACCCCAAGGGCCAATGCGGCTGTCAGGGCCACGCCGAGCATGCGCGCGGTTTTTCGCCAGTTTGCCTGCATCGATGCCTCCAAAAACCATGCGCCATGAGCGCGCGCCAGCCAAAATTTGCCCGGCTTGGGCCATTCCGCTGGGCGCAAATGCCGCCGCGTCAACTTGTATTGGGCGTGAACGCGGCGGCATTGAGGCTGCGTGTTGATTGGCCGATCGGCCAATCAACACTTCAACAGCAGCCTGTTAGTAGATCAGGCCTTTTTCCCCCAGCGGCTGAGGCGGCTGAGAAATTTCTCGCGCCGTTCGGCATCCACCTCATAGGCGGCGGGGGCCGGCTCCGGCGCGGGCAGGGGCGCTGGCTCGGGCACGATCGCCAATTCGGGGGGCGGCATGGTAGGCGCGACCATCTCCTGCATGACAGGAGGTGCAGGCATGGCTTCTTGGCCTTCTTCCAACCCAATGGGGGCTTTTTCCTCAGAGGCAGGGACTTTGGCGGCCTTGGAGCTGGCGCGGCGGGGCGCGCGCTTGGGCGGCCCGCTCTCGCCCAACTCGCTTTGGGCGGGAATTGGCGCGGCAATGGCGGGCAGGGCTGCAATGTCCTCGCCCTCGCCCTCTGCCCCGTCCTCAAATTCCTCGTCCATGCCGAGTTGCATGGGCAGGATATTGCTCAAATCCATGACCAGGAAATCGGTCGCCTCGCCCCCATCGAACAATGCGGCATCCAGGCGGCGCGGGCGAGAGCGCCTGCGCCGGCGCCGGCGCCCGCCGCGATCACCTTCGCCATCGGCTTGTTTTTCCACGGTCGGGCGCTGGGCGCGGGCTGGCTCATGGCCTTCGCGCCCGATCTCACCCCCCTCACCGTCCCGATGGCGCTTGCCGCCCCGACGCCCACGCCGGCGGCGGCGATTGCGATCGCCTTCATTGTCGGAAGCCGGGCCGGGCCCGGCCTCGATGGCCTCGTCTTCGTCATCCGGTTCGGCTGGGGGCGCATTGCGATCTTCGAAGGCCGGGGCGGATCGGCGCGCATGGTGGGCAGATTGCCCGGCGCGTTCTTGGGCCGGGGCGGCTGGCGCGGGCCTGGCCTCTTCCCCATCTTCCAGGGAGGCGTCCTGGCGGCTGCCCAAAGCCTGAATTTCGAAATCGGGGGCGATCAGGGTGGGTGAGCTGCTCAGCCGCAGGCGCACATGGCGATCCTGCTCCATCCGCGCCAGCATTTCGCGCTTTTCGTTGAGAACATAGAGCACGACCTCGGCCGGCGCGCGGATTTCCAGTTCGGCGCAATTGGCGCGCACGATTTCCTCGTCCAGGGCCCGCAGCATGCGCAGCGCGCTGCTTTCCACCGAACGCACCCGCCCGCTGCCCGCACATTGCGCGCAGACATGGGAAGTGCCTTCGAGCACGCCGGTGCGCCGGCGCTGGCGGGATAATTCCAGCAAGCCAAAGCTGCTGATCTTGCCCACTTGCACGCGCGAGCGATCAAAGCGCAGCGCATCCTTCATGCGCTTTTCGATGATGCGATCGTTTTTGGCATCTTCCATGTCGATGAAGTCGATGACGATCAGCCCGGCCAGATCGCGCAGACGCATTTGGCGGGCCGCTTCATCGGCCGCTTCCATATTGGTTTTGAAGGCGGTCGCTTCGATATTGCGTTCGCGCGTGGAGCGACCCGAATTCACATCGATGGCCACCAGGGCCTCGGTCTGGTTGATCACCAGATAGCCGCCCGATTTCAGATGGACGATCGGGTTGTAAATGCTTTCGAGCTGGCGCTCCACGCTGTGCTTGACGAACAACGGCACCGGCTCGCGATAGAGATGCACCTTTTTCGCATGGCTGGGCATCAGCATGCGCACGAAATCCTTGGCTTCGCGATAGGCGGATTCGCCTTCCACGAAGATCTCATCGACTTCCTTATCGTAAAGATCGCGGATGGCGCGCTTGACGAGGCTCGATTCCTCGTAAATCAGCGCGGGCGCGATCGATTTCATCGTCGTTTCGCGGATGTTTTCCCAGGCGCGCAGCAGATAATCGTAATCCTTGCGGATTTCCGTCTTGGTGCGTTTGGCTCCCGCCGTGCGGATAATCAGGCCCATGCCGGTGGGCACGGCCAGATCCGTGGCCACTTTCTTCAGCCGCTTGCGATCCACGCTGGTGGTGATCTTGCGGGAAATGCCGCCGCCGCTGCCCGTATTGGGCATCAAGACGCAATAGCGCCCGGCCATGGACAGATAGGTGGTCAAGGCGGCCCCTTTGTTGCCGCGCTCTTCCTTGACCACTTGGATCAACATGATCTGCCGGCGCCGGATGACCTCCTGGATCTTGTAGCGGCGCGTCAGGATGCGCCGGCGGCGCTCTTCTTCGGCGTTATCGTCCTCATCATCCTCTCCGGCCTCGCCATCGGGATTGGCTGCGGCCTCCACCTCGGCCTTCAGGGCCTCGCGATCGGCGATGGGGATTTGGTAATAATCGGGATGGATTTCGCCAAAAGCGAGAAACCCATGCCGGTTTCCGCCATATTCCACGAATGCGGCCTGCAAAGATGGCTCAACCCGGGTGACCTTGGCCAGATAGATGTTCCCGCGCAATTGGCGCCGGGCACTGGTTTCAAAATCGAAATCATCCACTCTGTGTCCATCGAGCACGACGACCCGAGTTTCCTCGGGATGCGCCGCATCGATCAGCATTTGCTTCGGCATGCACGAAAACTCCTGATGGGGCAGGCGGGCACAAGCGCGCACGCATTGGGCGCGCCCCGCCGCGAAGGGGGAAAGGGAAATACAAAACCGGCGCGAATACGTGCTGCTGCGGGCCAATCGCGCCGACTTGCACGGCGAAATGGGCAGACAAGACAGGGAAAACAGGCATTCAGCGCTCCGAACAGCGGCGCATCGCCTTCCATCCCTTGCGCGATCCAACCCAGCCACGGACTTGGCGGCTGAACGCGTTGGTAGATGGTGTC
>CAZAGL010000113.1:0-7092 GCA_964484435.1 uncultured Caulobacteraceae bacterium | reverse complement strand
GAGACGGTCTATTCCACCCGCGCGGCGGTGGAGGCGGCGGTCATGGAGGCCGATCTCGTCATCGGCGCGGTGCTGGTGCCGGGGGCGGCCGCGCCGCGCCTGATCACCCGCGACATGCTCAAAACCATGCGCCCCGGCGCGGTTCTAGTGGATATCTCGATCGATCAGGGCGGATGTTTCGAAACCTCACGCGCCACCACCCACCATGATCCGGTGTTTGTCGTCGATGGGGTCATCCATTATTGCGTGGCCAATATGCCGGGCGCGGTGGCGCGCACATCGGCCTTTGCGTTGAATAACGCCACTTTGCCCTTCACCCTGGAATTGGCCAACAAGGGCGTGCAGCAAGCCTTGCGGGAAAATCCGCATCTGGCCGAGGGGCTCAATGTATGCGCCGGGGCCATCGCCCATCCGGCGGTGGCGCGCGATCTCGGTCAGGCCTGCGCCAGGCCGGCCTGGCTGGGCTGAGGCTTACCTTGCAGCATTCCACCGGCGCGAAGGCAGCAATGGGATCCATGACACTTTTGCCCGAAATGCGCCGGAATTACGCGGCGAACACCGCAAACACGGCCCGGCTGATGAGAAAAATCCCGCCCCAGAGGGCCAGGCTGGCAATCAGCACGAACAAAAGGCTGGCCCGGAGCGGCCAGGGGCGATCGGCCTGCGCTTTTTTCAGCGCAGGTGGGCTAAAGGCAACATTCCGCGTTAGGGTGCGCGCTTCCATGGGGAAAAACTAGTCTCCGAGCCTTAACGAAAGGTTCCATCGCGATTCGGGTGAAGTCGAGGTATGGATTCCTTGCGGTCTGTGGAAAACGGGGGTGAAGGGGCGGCATGATTTATGATTGGGATAATGCCAGGGCTCTTTTGGGCCTGGGGCTGATCATTTTAGCCTGCTGGGCCCTGTCGGAGGATAAGCGGCGTTTTCCCTGGCTGCTGGCCTTGGGGGCGTTGGTGCTGCAGGCGGCGATCGTGGCGCTGTTGTTCGCCACGCCATGGGCCGGGGCCCTGCTGGAGGGCACCAATGCGGCCATGCAGGGGCTGACCGCCTCGACCCAGGCGGGCACGCAATTCGTGTTCGGCTATCTCGGCGGCGGGGCCCAGCCCTTTGCCGTGGAGCAGCCGCAGGGCCTGTTTGTCTTCGCGTTCCAGGTTTTGCCGATCATTTTGGTGGTTTCGACGCTTTCGGCCCTATTGTGGCATATCGGGATCTTGGGGGCGCTGATCCGCGCCTTCGGGCTGGTGTTCCAGCGCACCCTGGGGCTGGGCGGGGCCAGCGCCTTGGCGGTTTCGGCGAATATCTTCCTGGGCATGGTCGAGGCGCCCTTGGTGATCCGGGGCTATCTGGATCGGCTGACGCGCTCGGAATTGTTTCTGTTGATGACGGTGGGGCTGTCCACGGTGGCGGGATCGACCATGGCGGCCTATGCGGCCATGCTGGGGCCCAGCCTGCCGGGCGCGGCCGGCCATGTGCTGGCCGCTTCGATCATGACGGCTCCGGCCGGCGTGCTGCTGGCGCGGGTGATGATCCCGGAAGGGCCAAGCGAGGGGGGCAAAGCCGCCATTTATGATTCCAGTTTGCGCTATGATGGCGTGATGGATGCCATGCTCAAGGGCGTTGCCGATGGCCTGGCCATCGCCATGAATGTGGGGGCCACGCTGTTGGTGTTGGTGGCCTTGGTGGCCTTGACCGATGCCCTGCTGGCCAGCGCGCCCGATCTATTGGGCGCGCCTTTGAGCGTGGGGCGCATTCTGGGCTGGCTGTTTTGGCCCTTGGCCTGGGCCATGGGCGTGGCCGGGCCGGATTTGGCGCAGGCCGCGCGCCTGTTGGGCACCAAAATGGCGCTGACGGAATTTGCCGCTTATCTCGATCTGGCCGCTCTGCCGATCGAGGCCATCGCGCCGCGCACGCGCGTCATCCTCACCTATGGGCTGTGCGGCTTTGCCAATCTCGGCTCGGTGGGCATTATGGCGGCGGGCCTCGTTACGCTGCTGCCGCAGCGGCGCGCCGAGGTTTTGGAATTGTGCTGGAAATCCCTGTTGCCTGGCTTTCTGGCTTCTTGCTTGACGGGCACGTTGGTGGCGGCGCTGCCCAGCGCGCTTTACACCTTGGGCTGATTTCGCAAAGGAACGATCATGAAACTGTATATGGCACCTTTCGCCCCCAATCCGCGCCGCGTGGCGATGTTCCTGGCCGAGAAGGGCGTGAACGACATCCCCATCGAAATCCTCGATCTGCCGGGCGGCGCGCATCGCAGCGCGGAATTTCGCGCCAAGAGCCCGCTCAGCCAGGTGCCGACGCTGGAACTGGATGACGGCCAATGCCTCACCGAAAGCCGGGCCATTTGCACCTATCTGGAAGCGCTCTATCCCGAGCCCAATCTGATGGGGCGTGACGGCAAAGAGCGCGCCTTTCTGGAAATGTGGGATCGGCGCGTCGAGCTGGCCTTTGCCATGCCCTTGATGATGTGGGTGCGCCATGGCCATCCGGGCCTGGCCGCTATCGAGACGCGCCAATCGGCCGATGTGGCCAGCTTTTACGAGGGCGGTGCCAAGCGCATGGCCGTTTGGCTGGATCAGCATCTGGCCAGCCGCGCCTGGATCGCCGGCGAAAACTTTTCCATCGCCGATATCACCGCCGCGGCCGGCATGGATTTCGCCAAAATGATGAAATGGCGCCCGGACGAGCAGACACCCCATTTGAAGGCCTGGCGCGAGCGGATCGCCGCGCGGCCCGCCGGCCAAGCCGGCCCGTGAGCTTTGCCTCCGATAATGCCGCGCCCATCCATCCGGCCATCCTGGCCGCTATGGGGCAGGCCAATTGCGGCCATGTGCCCAGCTATGGCGCGGATGCCTGGACCTTGCGGGCCGAGGCCATGCTGCGCGAGGTGTTCGAAACCGATTGCGCCATTCTGATGCTGCCCACCGGCACGGGGGCCAATGCCCTCGGCCTTTCGGCGCTGGTGCCGCCTTGGGGCGCGGTGTTTTGCCATCGCGCTGCCCATATCGCCCAGGATGAAGCGGGCGCGCCGGAATTCTTTACCGGCGGGGCGCGTCTTCTGCTGCTGGATGGCATGGGAGCCAAGATCGCCCCCGAGGATCTGGATCTGGCCGCTTCGGGCTATAGCCGCGCCTGGGTGCATGGCGCGCAGCCCTTTGCCGTTTCCATCACCCAGGCCAGCGAAAGCGGCTGTGTCTATCAACCCGGCGAGATCGCGGCGTTGGCGCAGGTTTGCCGCGCGCGCGGCCTGCATCTGCACATGGATGGGGCGCGCTTTGCTAATGCTGTGGCCGCCATTGGGGCCAGCCCGGCCGATCTGAGCTGGCGCAGCGGGGTTTCCGTGCTGTCCTTTGGGGCCACCAAAAACGGGGCCATGGGCCTGGAGGCGATCGTGTGCTTCGATCCCGCCTTGGGCGCAGCCTTGCCGCATTTGCGCAAGCGGGCCGGCGCGCTGATTTCCAAGCACCGCTATCTGGCCGCGCAAATGGTCGGCTATCTGGATGGGGGGCTGTGGCTGCAATTGGCGGCCCATGCCAATGCCATGGCCCGGCGCCTCGGGGAGGGGCTGGGCCGAGCCGGCGGGGTGCTGCGCCACGCGATCGAGGCCAATTCGGTGTTCATCGATCTGGCTCCGGACATCTTGGCACGGCTGGAGGCGGCGGGGGCGCGCAGTTATCCTTGGGCCATGGATGGGCCGCTGACGCGCCGCTTCGTGTGCTCCTGGGCCAGCACACAGGCCGAAGTCGATGGCGCGCTGGCGGCGGCGCGGGCATGACGCGGGCCGCCGACATGCCGGCCGCCATCGCCGAGGCCTGGCCCGTCATCGTTCTGGCCCGCCCGCAAATGGGGGAGAATATTGGCGCGGCGGCCCGGGCCATGCGCAATTTCGGCTTGACGGGCCTGCGCCTCCTGGAACCGCGCGATGCCTGGCCCAATCCCAAAGCCTATGCCGTGGCCTCGGGGGCCGATGCGGTGCTGGATCAGGCCCGGCTGGACTGGACGCTCACGGCCGCCTTGGCCGATGCCACCTATGTGATTGCCGCCACCGCGCGCCCGCGCTTCATGGAAAAGCCGGTTCTGGGGCCGCGCGGCGCGGCGCGCAAAGTGCGGGCCTTGATCAAAGCCGGGGAGTTTCCGGCCATCCTGTTCGGCCCCGAAGCCAATGGGCTGACCAGCGATGAGGTGGCCCGCGCCGATGCCATCCTCACCTTCCCCGTCAACCCTGGCGCGGCCTCGCTGAATTTGGCGCAGGCCGTGATGCTGTTTTGCTTTGCTCATGGCGAGGCGCGCCAAGAAAGCGACATCCCCCCTTGGTTTCGCGAAAGCCATGCCCCGCCAGCTTCCCATGAGGAATTGGAAGGCCTGTTCGCCCATCTGGAAGCGGAACTGACTCTTGGGCGCTTTTTCCACCCCCCAGATAAAGAAGCGCTGATGAAGCAACATTTGCGGGCGCTGTTCTTGCGCGCGCAGCTGACAGCCCAAGAGGTTCAGACGCTGCGCGGGGTCATCAAGGCCCTTACGCAAGGGCGAGGCGGGCGCAAATTGCAGCCAGAGCGCGATTTGCCGTGAGGGGGGCAAGTTTGGTAAACTGCGGCCATGAGCGCTGCGAACACAAAGCTGGACTGGGCGCGGCGCCTTCTGGGAAATGCCGATCCGCGCGCGGAACAAGCCGGCATTCCCTGGGCCGGTGAGCGCGTCGATGTGGAGCGCTTCTGGGCCGAAGCCTGGCGGGATTTGCAATATCGTCAAGGCCAATTGGCCAAGCGCGGCAAGCTGGCCCATGCCAGCTGGACGGTCGATCAATCGGCCGGCCTGATCCAGTTCGAGCGGGCCAACGGCGAATTGGCTACCGCGCCGGTGCAGATCATCGGCTCCTGGAACCCGGCCATCGAGATATTCACCTGGGGCTGGGATCACCCATCCGTGCGCACCCGCCTGCGCGCCTTCGCCGAGCGCACCCGCTGGTTCGGCGAGGCGCATGCCTTGCCCGAGCTCACCGAGAGCCGCCAGCGCGCCACCGAATTGGAAGCCTGGCGGCTGACGGCCATCGCCCTCAAGGTCAATGGGGCGATGGGGGCCTATCGCGGCCCCACCGAGGGCCCGGTGATTTTCATGAATATCGGGGAATTGACCGAAAGACAGTGAACGATAATCCGTTCCGTTTGGCCAGAAAGATTACACCACTGGAAAAAGAAGTCGGTCTTGGTGCGTCGCTGTTCACCATCTTCTCATAGTTTGTCCTGTAAAAAGGGGCGAACACAATGAGCTAACATGAACACTCTGCATGAACGGCTGAAAGCCACGCGCTTCATGGTTGTCGATGACAGCCATTTTCAGCGGGCCTTGACCTGCGAGACCCTGCGCGCCGCCGGTGCGCACATGATCGAGCCTGCATCCTCCCCGGTCGATGCGCAAGAAGTCGCCAAGCTGTTTTCGCCCGATGTGGTGCTGACCGATTGGGTCATGGACCCGACAGACGGCATCGAGTTCACCAAGATGATCCGCCGCCATGCCACGCTGATCAAGCGCGATGTGCCGATCATCATGATCACCTCCAAGAAAACAGCCGCGGATGTGCAAATGGCGCAAAATGCAGGCGTTGACGAATACTTGGTGAAACCCTTCAACACCGATGGCATATTGCGCCGCCTGGATGCGGTGTTTTACAAGCGACGGGAATTTGTCGAGAGCTACGTCTATATCGGCCCGTGCCGGCGGCGCAAGCTGGTGGCCGATTATGATGGCCCCATGCGCCGCCTGTTCGATGACGAGGCCGAGATCGATGAGGATGGCCCCCAGGCCCAAATCCTCAAAAACCTGGCCAAGACCAAGCTGGCGACCGCGCGCGACGTGGCCAAGACGCTGACCAGCGGCGATCGCCGGGCCATCCGGCAAATGTATGCCGTTTCCGCCGAATTCGACGCCGTGGTCCTGGAAATCAATGATCCGCTGCTCGGCGCGGCTTCAAAAAGCCTGATCACCTATATCCAGGGGGTGGGGGCCAGCCCGCGCTTCGATCACCGCGTCGTCGATGCCCATATCGAAGCGATGACCCAGCTTTTGGATTTGTCCCGCGCGGAAGATACCATGCGGGCCCGGGTGGCCAAGGCGCTGGACGTGATGGTGGTGCGCAAGCTGAAGGCCTGACGGGGCCAAGCCAAGCTCATCAGGCCGGGATCGCCCGCAATTCGTGGCCCAGGGCGCTGTTTACGCGCACGGGCAAGATCTCGCCGGGCGCTAGCGCTTGCGGGCTTTCCAGCCAGACGATCCCATCGATTTCGGGGGCATCGGCCTTGCTGCGGCAGGCATAAGCGCGTTCTTCCTCCTCCCATTCATCGACGATGACGTCCAATCGCTGCCCGATCAGGGCCTGGGAGCGCGCATCGGCGAGGCGCGTCTGGGTTTCCATGAAGCGTTCATAGCGCTCATCGATTTCATCGGGATCGACATGATCGGGCAGATCGCGGGAGGCGGCACCGGTCACGTTTTCATATTTGAAACAGCCGGCCCGATCGATCCCGGCCGCCTCGATGAAATCGAGCAGGCCTTCGAATTCCTCTTCGGTTTCCCCGGGAAAGCCGATGATGAAAGTCGAGCGGATGGTCAGATCCGGGCATTGCGCGCGCCATTGGCCGATGCGCTCCAGCATGCGTTCCTGATTGGCTGGGCGGCGCATGGCCTTGAGGATTCGTGGGCTGGAATGCTGGAAGGGGATGTCGAGATAGGGCAGGATTTTCCCCTCGGCCATCAGCGGGATGACCTGATCGACATGCGGATAGGGGTAAACATAATGCAGGCGCACCCACAGGCCGAGTTCCCCGAGGGCCTGCGCCAGATCAAAGAATTTGGCCTTTACCGTGCTCCCGCGCCATGGGCTTGGCGCATAGCCGAGATCGAGGCCGTAAGCGGACGTATCCTGGCTGATGACCAGCAATTCCTTGACGCCGGCTTTGGCCAGCGCCTCGGCCTCGCGCAGCACGGCATGGACCGGGCGTGAGGCCAGATCGCCGCGCAAAGACGGGATGATGCAGAAGGAACAGCGATTGTTGCAGCCCTCGGAAATCTTCAGATAGGCATAATGGCGCGGCGTGAGG
>CAZAGL010000112.1:0-7247 GCA_964484435.1 uncultured Caulobacteraceae bacterium | reverse complement strand
GATCGAAGCGGCGCGGGCCGGCGAAGCGGGGCGCGGCTTTGCCGTGGTCGCCTCCGAGGTGAAATCCCTGGCCGAACAAACCGCGCGCGCCACGGATGAAATCCGCGGTTATGTCGATCGCATCGGCGGGGCCACGCGCCATGTAGTGTCCAGCATCGCCGAAGTGGCCAGTACGATCACGCGCGTTACCGTTACCTCCAGCGCGATTTCCGATACCTTGCAGCAGCAGATGTCGGCCGTGCGGGAGATTAGCGCCCGCACCAGCGAGGTTTCGGGAACGACCACCCAGGCCGCCCAGGCCGCGGCGGGCGTGCGCGAGGCGGCTCAAGAAAGCGGCGTCACGGCCGAACAATCGCGCGATGCAGCCAATGAATTGGCCCAGCAGGCCGATCTGCTGCGCCGTGCGGCTTCAGCCTTCATCGCCACGGTGCGCGCCGCTTAAATGCCCTCAGCGCTGGGGCGGGCGCCCGCGCTGGCCTTCCGGCGGCTCGGGTGCCAAGGTGGCCTGCGCCGCGCCGATGGCCTTGCGATACAGTTCTGAGCGGGAAATCTGCCCGTCTTTGTTGGCATCGAGCAGGACGAAGCGGCTCGAAAGCCCGTTGAGGAATTTCTCTTGGGTAATCTCGCCGTCGAAATCGGCGTCGAAAGCAAAGCGCGGCAAAGCATCAGCGGCCCCAAACACCCCGGTTTGCCAGGCCTGGAAGGCGATCACGCCGATTTTGGGGACACCCTTCGAGGCGCTGGCCCAGGCGCGGGCGGCACCGGCATCAAATTCTGCACGGGTGATGACGCGATCCTGGTTGGCATCGAAATCGCCGAGGAGAAGGGCATCGATGGCCGCCGTCGGTGGCACGCCGATTTGGCGGGCCACGGCGATGTCGTTGCGCACCGGCGCGGGCGCGCAGGCGCACAGGGCCAAGCAAGCCATAGCGATCCAGATATGCGCCTTCATCGGCTTTCCTCGTGCTGGCCTGCATTGCAAAAATGCGAAGGCGTTTGAACATCTGCCGTGTGCCCATCAGCGCACACAGGCCGGCGGGCCGCAACCGCGCACGCCCGAAAAGTGATCAAAGCGTGGGCGGCTGCAACCTGATAGCTTAGCGGCCGAGCGGTGCCAGAGCCTGCAATTCGGCTAGGCTCACGCTCGCGTTGTGATCAGCATCGGCTTTTGCGAAACGCGCCTGGGTGGCGGTGTTGAACTCCGTCTGGCTGACTTTCTTGTCACCATCGGCGTCCAGCCGGGCCAGCAATTCGCCGCCATTATTGCCGCGCCGCCCGGCCAGGCGCGCCGCGCCGGCACTGGCCCGATCGGCGGGCGTCAAAAACCCATCGCCATCGACATCCAGGCTTTTGAAGCGCTTGACTTGGTTTTGGCTGAATTCTTCGGCGGTGATCTGCCCATCGGCATTGGTATCGGCCCCATCGAAGGCCGGGCGCGACGGGCTGGGCGGCTGTGCCGAGGCGGGCAATGCAGCCAACATGGCCGCGAGGCTCACAACAAAACGAAAGCTTTTCATAAGATTCCCTCTATTGCTTGCCCCGCAACAAGCGCAACGAGCATTGCGGAAGGGACCAAGGCGCGCAAATCAAATTTCGGCAATGTGCCATTTCGCCGAGCTTGCGCTGTGGCCAAAGCCCGTGATCATGGGGCATGCTTGATGCCGCTTTGCCTGATCTCGACGCTATCGAAGCCGCCGCGCGCCGCATCGCGCCCTTCATCACGCGCACGCCCTTGCTTCGAGCGGCGCGGATCGATCAGCTGGCCAATGGGGCCGTCTATGTGAAGGCCGAATGCCTGCAAGTGGGCGGGGCGTTCAAGGCGCGCGGGGCCTTTAACGCCATCGCCAGGCTGGCGGCGGGGCCGGGCCTGCGCGGCGTGCTCGCTTTTTCCTCTGGCAATCATGCCATCGCCGTAGCCGGGGCGGCAAAAGCCTTTGCGCTGCCCGCGGTTTTGGTCATGCCCGCCGATTCGCCGGCCATCAAGCTGGAGTGGGTGGCCGCGCTCGGCGCGGAAATCGTGCGCTATGACCGGCTGCGGCAAGATCGCGAAATGATCGCCCAGGATCTGATGCACGAGCGCGGCTTTTCCCTGGTGCGGCCCTTCGATGATCCCGATGTGATCGCCGGCCAGGGCACAGCCGGCCTCGAAGCAGCGGAGGATCTGGCCCACGCGGATGTCGCGCTGGTTTGTGCCAGCGGCGGCGGGCTGTGCGCGGGGGTCGGGCTGGCGCTGCGCGCCCGGTTTCCGGGCATCGAAATCGTGGCCGTCGAGCCGGCCGGCCATGATGATATCGGCCGCTCTTTGCTTGGCGGCCAGCGCGTCGGCAACGCGCCGGGCGTGCGCTCGATCTGCGATGCGTTGCTGGTGGAGAAAATGGGCGAATTGCCCTTCGCCATTTTGCGGGCTTTGGGCGCGCGGGGCATGGCCATGGAGGATCACGAAGTGCGCCGCGCCATGCTGATGGCGGCAATGGAGTTGAAGCTGGTCCTGGAGCCCAGTGGTGCCATCGCCTTGGCTGCGGCCCTGCGCGGCCTTGGCGGGAGAACGGCTTTGGTGATCGCCAGCGGCGGCAATGTGGATCCGGGCACCTATCTTGAAGCGCTCTCGGCGGCGGCCTCAGCGTGAGCCGCCGCGCCGCAAGTCCTCATTGAGCCGCAAGGGGATCGGTGTCCCGGCCAAACGGTGGCGGTAGATCTGGGTGTTTTCCAGCACCCGCTGCACATAATTGCGGGTCTCTTCGAACGGGATCAATTCCACCCAATCGATCGGATCGATGCCGCCTATGCGCGGATCGCCCCAGTCGCTGACCCATTGGGAGGCCCTGGAGGGGCCGGCATTATAGGCGGCCAAAGCCAGGATATATGAGCCGCCGAATTCCTCGATGCGCGATTGCAGATAAATGCTGCCCAAAGTGAGATTGGTATCGCGCTCATAGAGGTGATCGGCGGAATAGGGCAGGCCGTTGCGCCGGGCCACGGCCGAAGCCGTGCTGGGCAGCAATTGCATCAGCCCGCGCGCGCCGGCCCCACTGCGGGCCTGTTCTTCGAACTCGGTTTCCTGGCGGATGACGCCATGGATCAGCGCCGCCTCGGCGCGGCCAGAACCCAAAGCGCTGTTGGGCACCTTGATCAGCGGGTAAGCCGCCTCGGGGGCCAAAATCCCGCGCGCCAGGCCGGCTTTGGCGCTACGCACCGAGGTTTTGACATAGCCCGAATCGCGCGCCAGCGCGCTGAGCCGCTCATATTCGAAGGGCGTGGCCAATTGGTCATCGAGGCCGAAAGCGATGGCTTCGAAATCGTCGCGGTCCCCGGTTTGGGCGATGAGGCGCAGGGCCTGCACCTGTTCGCGCGCTTCGAAGGCCTCGATTTCGCCGGGCGCGGGCGGCACCAAAGCCGGCAAGGCCAAAACCGCGCCGGGATCCAATTCCTCGATGGCCAATTGGCCATAATAGGTGAAGGCGAAGGCGGCGGCGGCCTGGAAGGCCGCATTGGCAGCCAGGGCGTCGCTTTGCGCTTTGGCCACCCGGCCCAGCCAATACTGGGCGCGGCTGAGGCTGACGGGGGTCGAGACATTATCGCGCAGGCGCAAGAAATGGCGCTTGGCGGTTTCGGGATCCTTGAGGAAGCGCAGGCTGATAAAGCCGGCCAGCCATTCGCTCTCGGCCAAGGCGAGGCCCCGGCCGAGTTGATGGCGCGCCGCCAGCTCGTAGGCCGTGCGCGATTGGCCCGCGCGCAAGGCGCGCAGCACATAAAGGCGGCGCTCTTCGTTGAGGGGCTCTTGCGCCACATTGGGGGCTTCGCTGGGATCGATGCGGGCGATAATGCGCAGGGCATCTTCGGGGCGGCCGCTGCGCCGGATATAGCGCGCCCGATCATAAAGGAGGCCCGGATCATCGGCGCGGACATTCCCCGCGGCATCGACCAAGGCCTGCAGCCCGCGTGAACGCTGGGCTTGCAGCGCGATTCGCGCCTGGACGATGGCGCGATCCCCGCGCGACAATCTGGGCAGCAGGCTTGAGGCGAGGCTGCGATCATCGCGCCAAAGCGCGCCATTGGCCCGTGCCGCATAATCACTGGCGGTGAAGGCATCGCCGAACGCATCCTCGGCGATGGAGGCGGCCCGCGGCGTCAAGGCCGCGCCGCGCCAGGCTTCGCGGGCGATGGCCTGCGCCTCAGCGCCCTGGCCAAGGCGGGCCAAAGCCTGGGCCAGAGCGATCCGCCCGTCGCCGGTTTGGGGGCCGCCGCCTTGGCGCAGAAAGGCGATGCGCCGCTGGGAATCGAAGCCGGAATCGAAAATGAGCTGTTCAGCCTTGCGCCGCATCACGCCTTCTTTGGACCAGCCGGGCAATTGCCTCAACGCCCCTTCCACCTCCTCAAAAAGGCTCGGGGCGGCCTGATCGGAGGCATAGCGCCACAGCAGGATCTTGCGCACCAGCGGATCATTGGCGGCGCCCCGCGCGTAGCGCACATTGTCCCAATCGCCGCGCGCCGCGGCAGAAAGGCCATCGCGCAGCCGATCGAGATCGGCGGCGGAAATCTGCGGCCCTGGCGCAGCGCTGATGGCCCCGCCGATCCCGGCATCGCTCGGGGCCTGGGCTGCGCCCGTCGTGCTGAACACCGCCAGCGCCAGCGCGCCAACGGCCAGCGCGCTGACAACCAGGGGCATGGCCAAGCGTGTGATCATGCGGGGCAAACCCATGGCCATTCCCTCTGCTTGCCAATTCCTGTGCACCGGCTCACATACCAACTTTGCCGAGCTTAGCTATTAGCATGAGATTCGAAAGCGAGTCGCGTCTGCCTTATGTTGAAGGGAATTCTCACCGCCCTCATTACACCCTTTCGCGATGGCGCGATCGATGTGCCCGCTTTGCATGGCCTGATCGAATGGCAGCTTAGCGAGGGCGTGCACGGGCTGGTCATCTGCGGAACGACGGGCGAATCGGCGACTTTGACCGATTCAGAGCGCCGCCTGGTGATCGAAACCAGCGTGCGCAAAGTGGCGGGGCGGGTTCCGGTCATCGCTGGGGCGGGTTCCAGCAGCACGGCATCGGCGATTCAGCAAACGCGCTTTGCCAAGGAGATCGGGGCCGATGCCGCCTTGGTGGTGACGCCGTATTACAACCGCCCGGATCAGGAGGGGCTTTATGCCCATTTTGCCGCGATCGCCGAAGCGGTGCAGCTGCCCATCCTGCTTTACAACGTGCCCAAGCGCACGGGCGTAGACATGGGCCATGCCGTGATCGCCCGCCTGGCGGCCTTGCCCAATATCATCGGGCTGAAGGACGCCACGGGGGATCTGGCGCGCGTGGCCTTGCTGCGCAGCGCGTGTGGCGAGGATTTCCTGTTGCTTTCGGGGGATGATGCCAGCCAGCTCGGCTTTCTGGCGCATGGCGGCCAGGGCTGCATTTCCGTGACGGCCAATGTGGCCCCGCGCGCCTGCGCGGCTTTGCAGGAAGCGGCATTGGCGGGTGATTTTGCCCGGGCCCGGGGCCTCGATGCGCGCCTGGCCTTGCTGCATCAGGCTTTGTTCGCGGCCCCCAGCCCTGGGCCCGCCAAATTCGCCTGCGCGCAATTGGGCCTGTGCCAACCCGATATGCGTTTGCCTTTGTTGCTACCGCAGCCGCTTGTGCAGGCGGAAATCCTGGCTGCCATGCGCGCGGCCGGGCTGATCGCCGACTGATGGCCATCACCAAGATCATCGCCGAAAACCGCCGGGCCCGTTTCGATTATCTGATCGAACAGACGTTCGAGGCGGGCGTTGTCCTGGAAGGCAGCGAGGTCAAATCCTTGCGGGCCGGCAAGGCCAATATCGCCGAGAGCTATGCCAGCCCGGAGCGCGGGGAGCTGTTTTTGGTCAACAGCTATATTCCCGAATATTCCCCGGCAGCACGCTTCAATCATGCGCCGCGCCGCCCGCGCAAGCTGCTGGTGCGCCAGCGCGAATTGTACAAGCTGCTGGGCGCGGTGGAGCGCGAAGGGCGCACTTTGGTGCCGCTGAAGCTCTATTTCAACGAGCGGGGCCTGGCCAAGCTGGAAATCGCCTTGGCCAAAGGCAAGAAGGCCGCCGATAAGCGCGATGCGCAAAAAGCCCAGGATTGGAAGCGCCAGCAGGCGCGCCTGCTGCGCGATCGCGGCTAAGCTCATTTACGCCACCGGAATGGGGGTGACTGGAAACTTTCGGAGATTCAGCAATGACGTCTGCGTTACGAAGAATAATTCTCTAATGTTTTTCGGGTCATAGAGATCTTGTCTTGGAGAAGTGGTGCGACGCGCAATTTCTTTGCCTCAACTTCATCACGCACAATTTCCGCCACTGGCAAACCCAAATCAGCTATTGATATGCCTCCCTCCCATGCAAGTTCTCCTTTCTCGTACTCCTCAGAAAAATAAAGTGCTGTCGAAGCGAAAGTAAGAGCTAGGGTAAAGGCCTGTATAGCATCTGCACCCATCACCTTCGTCGGCTCAAGCGTGCCAAGCCCAATTACGCGGTACACACACTGCCAATCATCAGCGTTTGGCTCAGGAGGTTGAACAATGAGTTCCACTACTTGGCCCTCGCGGCCCGTGAACCTTCGGATGTATTCCTGCGCCACTAGAATCTCCTAATGCGACCTAATGCGACCTGACTCATACTGGCTTACCGCCTCATTGCCCACCAAGGTCCGGTGATTTCTCGAGCCATGACGAGGGAGTTTACCGCACCATGGCCAACAGCGTTGTTCTAGGAAGAATTGGCCCTGGCCCAGGCCTGGCCCAAGGCCGTGCGGAACATTTCGGGTGTCAAGCGCCGCGTCTGGGTGTTGTAACGCGAGCAATGATAGCTCGAAACCAGCCATGGCCCAGTGGGCAGAGCATGTATGCCATTGTGGGCGAACGGAAACGTGCCAAGGCGCAGGCCCTGGCTGCGCAGCACGGCTTCATGGGCGATCGCGCCCAGGGCCAGCACGGCCCGCAAATGCGGCAAAGCGCGGATGCGGGCAGCCAGAAAGGGCCGGCAATTGGCGGCTTCGGCTGGGCTTGGCTTGTTGGCAGGCGGGGCGCAGCGCACCGCATTGGTGATCATCGCGCCGTGCAGGATCAATCCATCCTCCGCCACCGCGCCGTATTGCCCCTTGGCGATCCCCAATCCCAGCAGGCTAGCATAGAGCAGATCGCCGGCAAAATCCCCGGTAAACGGCCGGCCGGTGCGATTGGCCCCGCGCAGCCCGGGCGCGAGGCCCACGATCAGCAGGCGCGCCAGCGGGTCG
>CAZAGL010000111.1:0-7287 GCA_964484435.1 uncultured Caulobacteraceae bacterium | reverse complement strand
CGCTTTGGCAAGATAGGCTTCCAGCCGCGCGCGCACCTCCGTTAGCGGCGCATAGCCGATGCAAATGGCCTCGCCGGCATTGTTCTTATCCACGGCGATCAAGGTGGGAAAGCCACGCACACCCATGCGCAGCGCCGATTGGAAATGGCGGATGGTTTCGGCGCGGGCCTCCAGCGAGGCGAGCATGGCGGCGAAATTGGCACGCTCATGCCCCAATTCCTGGGCGATATCGGCCAAAACGCTTTCATCGGTGATATCGCGCGCCTGGGCGTAAAATGCCGATTGCAGGGTGCCCAAAAAGGCCAAGCCCTGCCCCGGATGCAGCGATTGCGCCGTGATGACGGCGCGGGCGGCCGGCTCCGTATCATAGATGAAGCCGCTGCGCGCGATCAGCGCCGTCGTGAAGGCCTGGCCGCTGGCCTGCGCCACATGGCCCCAATGCTCCCGCAGTTTGGCGCGATCGGCCTCGCGCAGGGCCTGCCTGGTCCAGGGGCGCAGGCCGCCCAGGATCAATACCGGCGCCAAAGATGCGCCGAACTCGGCATGGATGGCCTCGATGACCGGGTGAAAGCCCCAGCACCACGAGCACATCGGATCGGCGACATAGAGCAATTGGCCGTGTTCGGGCGATGCCATTTGAAAATGAATCCTTTACGGATTTGTAGAAAGCTGTATCTTCCGAAGTCCACTCATTAAGGAGCGCGCAATATGAAGAAGATCCTCATCCTGACTTCCCTGGTTTTAGCCGCCAGCGCCGGTGCGGCTTTTGCGGCTGCGCCCGATATGGTGATTGCCGCGGTTTCGGCCTGCTGCGATGTCGTGGCGTCCTGCTGCAGCCCGGGCGCGGCCTGCTGCGGCTAAGGCCCTTTCGCCTGAACCCCGAACCCCGAACCCAAGCCCCAAGCCTTAGCGCTTGGGGCTTGCATGTCCCCGCGCCAGGTAATCGAGCGCCAGGAAAACATGGGTGCGCACGCCCACGATCAGCGCATCTTCATCCACATCGTAATTGGGCGAGTGATTGACGGCGACTGTCGCTGGATCGGCCCCTTTCGGCCGCGCGCCCAATTGCACGTAAACGCTGGGAATTTCTTTGGCGAAATAGGAAAAGTCCTCCGCCCCGGTAACCAATTCGGCATTTGAATCGACCCGATCGGCACCGCCGGCGGCGCGCTGTAAGCTGGGCAAGGCCCAGGCCGAAAGGGCGGCATCATTCCAGGTGACGGGATTGGGCTCTTCAAACGCCACTTTGGCCTTCGCGCCATAGCTTTCGGCCAGATTTTCCACCGTGTGGGTGATGCGCGCCATCACATCGGTGCGCACGGCGGGATCGAAGGTGCGCAGCGTGCCGGTGAGCGTGACTTCCTCCGGGATGATATTGTGGCGCACCCCGCCATGCATGGTGGCGATGGTGATGATGGTCGGGTTTTTCGCCACATTGAGCTGGCGCGCCGCGATCTGGTTCATGGAAAGGATGGCTTCGGCGGCCAGCGAGGAGATATCCACCCCGGACCAGGGCCGCGCGCCATGCGTTTGGCGCCCCGTGAACTGGATGCGGATGCGATCGGAGGCGGCGAAAAAGCCCCCCGCGCGGTAATAGATCTTGCCGCTATCGTTGGGAAAGACATGCAGGCCGAACATGGCCGCCGGGCGCGGATTGGCCAAGGCCTGCTGTTCCAGCATCAGCTTGGCCCCGCCCCCCTCGCCGGAGGGGGCGCCCTCTTCGGCCGGCTGGAACACGAAGACGATGGTGCCGGCGATATCGGCCTTCATGCCGGCCAGGACCTCGGCCGCGCCGAGCAGCATGGCCGTGTGGGTATCGTGGCCGCAGGCATGCATGACCGAAACGGCCTGGCCCTCATAGGTGCTTTTGGCTTTCGAGGCGAAAGGCAGGCCGGTTTTTTCCTCAACGGGCAAAGCGTCCATATCGGCACGCAGGCCAACGACGGGGCCGGGCTTGCCGCCTTTGAGAATGCCCACCACGCCCGTATAGGCAATGCCGGTGCGCACCTCATCAAAGCCGAGCTTGCGCAAATGATCGGCCACCATCTTGGCTGTGCGCGTTTCGCGATTGCCGAGTTCGGGGTGCTCGTGGATGTCGCGCCGCCAGGCGATCACCTTGGGCTCGATGGCCGCGATGCGGGCATCCAGATTGGTGATCGGCTTGGCGCGGGCCGGCCCCGGCGCAAGGCCGATGGCCAGCACGGCGACGGCCCCCAGCAAGAGCCTGTTCAAACCCTTCCCCATGATTTTTCCTCCATTTGGTCTGGTAGTGATCACGCACTTCGCGCCAGATGCAAGTGGGGGCATTGCCCCGGCCATCGGCAAACGCACTTTGTGCTGGAATCTGCCGGCGCGGAGGTGGAAAACGGGCAGGCGGCCCGTTTCATGTTTTGACCGGCGCCGCCAGGCACATAATCAACGGGGGGCAGAGCGATGGGTGTGACCGGGATTGGCGGATTTTTCTTCCGCGCCAAGGATCCTCTGGCTTTGGGTGCCTGGTATGCGCTGCATTTGGGCGTGGGCTCAGCGCCCTATGGCCATTGGCAAACCCAAAACGGGCCGAGCGTGTTCGCGCCCTTCCCAGCCGATACCGATTATTTCGCCGCCGATCACCAATGGATGCTCAATCTGCGTGTCGAGGATCTGGATGGCCTGTGCGCCAAGCTGCGCGCCGCCGGCATCGACGTGATCACCAAGGCCGAATGGGACATGCCGGGCGTTGGCCGCTTCGCGCGCATCCACGATCCCGAGGGCAATCCCATCGAATTGTGGCAGCCTGACCCATCCGCTTGAGCCGGGAGGCCAAATCGTGGTGAGCGAACAAGCGCGCCTTGGCGTTTTGGGGGCAGGGGCCTGGGGCATCGCGCTGGCCAATGTGGCGGCGCGGGCGGGTGGGGAGGTTATCCTCTGGACGCGCTTTGCCGAGGCGGCCAGCGCCCTCCAAATCCATCGCGAAAGCCCAAACTATCTGCCCGGCCAGCCTTTGCATGATGCCGTCACCGTCACCAGCGAGATCGGGAGGGCGTTGGCCTGCGAGGCGGTCTTGTGCGTCAGCCCGGCCCAATTCGCCCGCGAGGTGTTGGCCCTGGGCGCGCCGTTCATCCGTGCCGGCCTGCCGATCATCATGTGCTGCAAAGGGGTGGAGCGATCCAGCCTGGCGCTGATGAGCGAGGTCTTGGCCCAAACCGCGCCGCAGGCGCGGGCCTTGGTGCTATCGGGGCCGGGCTTTGCCAAGGAGGTGGCGCGGGGCCTGCCCACCGCCACCACCATCGCCGGCCCCGCCCCGCTGGCCGAATCCCTCGCCCGGCGCCTCGCCGATCCCACCTTTCGCCCCTATGTCAGTGAGGATCTGATCGGGGCGCAGATCGGCGGCGCGGTGAAGAATGTCATCGCCATCGCCTGTGGCATTGCCCAGGGCGCGGCTTTGGGCGAAAGCGCGCGCGCCGCCTTGATCACGCGCGGCTTTGCGGAAATGACGAGATTGGGCATGGCGCTGGGCGGGCGGCTGGAAACGCTGAACGGCCTCAGCGGCCTGGGCGATCTGGTGCTCACCTGCACCAGCCTCGCTTCGCGCAACATGGCTTTGGGCTTTGCCTTGGGCCAGGGCATGAGCCTGCAAGCGGCCATGGAGGGCAAAAACAGCGTGGCCGAGGGCGCGGCCAGCGCCCCCGCGGTTTTGCACTTGGCGCGCAGAGCGGGCGTGGAAATGCCGATTTGCGAGGCGGTGGCCGATGTGTTGGATGGCCGCGCGAGCGTGGCCCATGCCATCTTGGCCTTGCTCGCCCGCCCGCTGCGCGGGGAGGGATTGGGCTGATCTTGCAATCACGCTTTAGGCGCAGGCCTGCGCCAATTCAGCCCGCGCGGCCTGCATGCCGGCTTGGATCGCGGCGCGCCAATCGGGCAAAGTGCGGGCACTCTGCGCCGCCTCAGGAAAGAGGATCGCGCGCGAGGCATTGACGATGCCGCCTTCCAGGCCGCGGGGCGTACGCACGAAACCGGCGAGGGCCTGCGCCGCGCTCGCGCCCTGCGTGCCATAGCCCGGCACCAGAAACAGGGCATTGGGCAGCAATTTCCGCAGGCGCGCGGCCTCTGCCGGGGCGGTCGCACCGGCCACCACCATGAGGCCAGACCAGCCGCTTGCGCCCAGCAGGCGCTGGGTGTGCGGGGCCAGCATGTTGGCCACATGCGCCCAAACCGGCTGATCGTGGCAGATCAAGCCTTGAAGATCGCTGGCCCCCGGATTGGAGGTGCGCGCCAGCACGGCCAGACCCTTGCCGCTTTTCTGGGCCAGGGCCAGAAACGGCTCGAGGCTATCTTGCCCCATATAGGGCGAGACGGTGACGGCATCGGCATCCAGGCCCGGCGCGGGGCCCAGGCACGCTTTGGCATAGCCGGCGGCGGTGGCCCCGATATCGCCGCGCTTGGCATCGAGGATGACGGGCAGATTGTGGCTGCGTGCCTCGGCGATGATCCGGTGCAGCAGGCGCGTTCCCTCCCAGCCCAGGGCCTCGAACAGCGCGCTTTGCGGCTTCAGCGCCGCGCCATGGGCGCAGGCCAAATCCGTGATTTCGTGGCAAAACCTTTCGGCCCCGGTCAGCCCCGCGCCAAACAGCGCCGGAATCAATTCGAGATAGGGATCGAGCCCGATGCACAAGGGCGCGCCCAATTCGCGCACCCGCTCGATCAGGCGATCGGCGAAGGCCGGCCCGCTCATCGTGTTTTGGTGGTGCACACCACTTGCGCCACCCGCAGCGCCTGGCGCAGTTTGTCGTTCTGCAGACCGTAGTTTTGCGGCGTGAGCGCGGCGACGGGCTGGCCATTGGCATTGATCTTGGCCAGTTTCAAAAAGGCCAGAATGGTTTCGGGGGCGGCGGTATAGAGGCGCCCGCGCCGCACGGATTCGGCCAAAGTCACGCCGATCACCTGCCCTTCGGCGTTGAAGGCCGGCCCCCCGCTAATGCCGGCCAGAGAGCCGCGGCGATTGTGGGAACGGCCCACCTCGGCCCAGGCCAAAATCGGCTCATCGATGTGATAGCGCCCGCGTGCCAGAAGCCGCTCTCTTCCGATCAGGCGCGAAGCGGCCTCTCCCGGCACGCCTTGGGGAAAGCCGAAATGATAGGCAATCTGGCCCACGCGCATCTTGCTTTCCGCGAAATTCAGGCCAAGCGGGGCGGGGCCGCGAAAGGTTTTGATCAGCGCCAGATCGGCGCCTTCGGCCGTGCGCATCTGCAAAACCTGGATGGCGCTGCCCCCGCCCACTTGGATGCCAAGATGGGGGCAGGAATCCACCACATGGCGCGCTGTCAGCCACCAGCCATCGGCGGAAACGGGAAAGGCCGTGCCCGCCCCTTCGCTGACGGGGCCGACTTCCACCAAGACTTCGGTATCGAGCGTGCTCGCGCTCGGCAGGAGGGGGCCGGAATAGGTGTGCGTTTGCGGCGCATCGGGCGCGGGTGCGCGCTCACCGATCTTGCTCAAACCAAAAATGAGCGCGGCCAGGACCAGGATGTAGATCAGCCAATCGGGAAAGCGCAATCCATGGGCTCCTGATGCGAATGATCAGCCGAACATCGTCAAGGACGGATCAGAAAGCGCCCCGGCCATGATCAGGCCGATGCCGATCTTGACGCTGACCACGACAAGCGAGGCCGCCACATCCCCCTCCGCGATACGCCGGGGCAAGCCGTGCAGGATAAAATCCACGAAGCGGAAGGCGATCAATTGCAAAAGCAGAGTGACACTGCCCCAGATCACCAGATCGATCAGCCCAAAGGAATGCGCCAGGCAGGCCCCCAGCGGAATGGCCAGACCAAGGACAATGCCGCCAAAGGCCAAAGCCGCCGAAGCATTGCCATCGCGGATCAGCGACAATTCCTTGTGCGGAGTAAGGAGAACATAGATCATTAGGGCCGCGGTGAACATGCCCAGCGTGGCACCCAGCTGGATCATAAAATCGTCAAAGCCCGAAATGAAGCCTTGCACTTCCGCCAAGCTGAAATTCAACTGCCGCCCCCATGCATGCATCTTCACTGGCCTAGCGGCGTAGCGGCTTGGGCCCGCGCACGCAAGGGGATGGCGCGCGGGCCAGTACTCTGGTTTAGGCTGACGCGAGTTTGAGGAAGCACATCATGGCGGAAAAATCGGCACAGGTATCGGGGGTTAAGCGCGTCAACCTGGCTCTGCAGGGGGGAGGGTCCTTTGGTGCGTTTACCTGGGGGGCACTCGATCGCCTGTTGGAGGATGAGCGCATCGAGATCGCCGCGATTTCAGGAACGTCTGCCGGGGCCATGAATGCCGTGGCCCTCACCGAGGGGATGATGCGCGGCGGGCGCGAGGGCGCGCGCGCCTGTCTGCGCAGCTTTTGGAACGGCATTGCCGATGCGTCGCGCTCTCCGTTCATCGGGGCCAATGCGCTGCAAAACTTCCTGGGCACATGGGGGCTGGATCTGGCCCCGATGACCCATTGGATGGACATGATGACACGGGCCGTCAGCCCCTATGATTTCAATCCGCTGAACTGGAACCCGCTGCGCGATCTGATCGATGAATTGGTCGATTTCGACAAGGTTCAGAAGTATGAGCCGATCAAGGTGTTCATCTCGGCAACCAATGTCCATACCGGGCGGGTGCGGGTGTTTCAGCGCCATGAACTCACCCCAGATCATGTGATGGCCAGCGCCTGCCTGCCCTATTTGTTCCAGGCCGTGGTCATCGATGGGGTGCCGTATTGGGATGGGGGCTATATGGGCAATCCCTCCCTTTGGCCCCTGTTCGAGTTTTCCGATACCGATGACACCATCCTCATCCAGATCAATCCGCTGGAACGCAATTCCACCCCGCGCAGTGCCCAGGAAATCATGGATCGCGTGGGCGAGATCACCTTCAATGCCAGCCTGCTGCGCGAATTGCGCGCGGTGGATTTCGTCAATCGCCTGCGCGATGATGGGCGCCTCGAAGGCACCGATTATCGCCGCGTGCTGATGCATATCATCGAGGACAAGGATCGCATCGAGTTCGATCAGGCCGCCAAAATGCGCCTCAACGAACAGAGCCTGCGCCTGCTGTTTGATGGTGGGCGCGCTTCGGCCGATGCATGGCTAAGCGAGAACTTTGATTGCATCGGGCACGCCTCAACCATCAATCTGCGCAAGCTGTTTCTGGGCGAGGCCGATGGCCTTGACGGGGAGCGCATCAAGCGCAAAACGCATAAGCCTGCGCCCAGCAAGGCCTCCGGCGCGGACCGCTGAGGGGGGGTTAATCCTCTGCGGGGATTTCCGGCACCAGCAC
>CAZAGL010000110.1:0-7292 GCA_964484435.1 uncultured Caulobacteraceae bacterium | reverse complement strand
AGGCCCCAGGCCGAAAGGCGCAAGAAACGGGCGGGATTGGCGAAATAGGACAACATCGCCGCAGCGTTACTCCAATTGCCGCCGCTTTGCCTACTCCTCCAGCTGCGCGCGCAGCGCCGCACCCGCGCCCAACGGGCCGAGCACCCAGGCCAGCAGCGTGCAGGCACCCAGCAGGCTTAAGGGCGCGCGCGGATCTTCGCCGGCGATCGAGGCATTGATCGCCGCCGCCGCGAACACCAGAGGCGGGGCCAAGAAGGGCATGACCAGAAGCGCAAGCAGCAGGCCGCCGCGGCGAACACCGGCCGTCAACGCCGCGCCCAGAAGGCCAAAGCCATAAAAAGCCGCCAGCGCCAGCCCGATCGCCAAAGCCAATAGGGGGATGGAGGCCGGCGGCGTCTGCACGGCCAGGGCCAAGGGCGCGCCGGCCAGGGTGATCGGGCCGCCAATGGCGATACAGGCCGCCAGCGCCTTGGCCGCCACGAACCCTTCCAGCGGCCAAGGGGCCATGGCCCATTGATCGATCGAGCCATCTTCCAGATCGGCCTGCAACAGGCGTTCGAAGGTCATGATCGCGGCCAAAGCCGCAAACACCAGCAGCAAAGGCGGGCCGATCCGCGCCAGCAACGCGCGCTCGGCACCCACGGCCAGGGGCACCAGCACGGTCGCGCCCAGGAAAAAGCCCAAAGGCGTGGCCACGCCCCCCGCCCAGGCCAAGGCGATCTCGCGCCGCAGCAGCCGCCACAGCGTGCGTCCGGCCTCGCTCACAGGGCCTCCAGCGCGATCAGGGCCGCATCGGGCGCATCCCAGGTTTCGTGCAGCGCGGCCAGCACGGCCCCGCCGCGCGCGCGCTGGGCCGCGATCAGCCCGGCCAAAACGGCGCGGCCGCTTTCATCCAGATTGGCGGCCGGCTCATCCAGCAGCCAGATCGGGCGGTTGGTGAGGAGGAGGCGCATCAGCGCCGCGCGCCGCCTCTGCCCCGCAGAAAGCCGGTGGCAGGGCAGGTCCGCCTGCGCGGCCAGGCCCAATCGCTCAAGGGCCACATCCACCTCGCTTTGGCACCCGCCCAAGGCCAACGCCCAATAGCGCCCTTCCTGGCGGGGCGTGCGTTGGGGCTTTAACGCATCTTCATGGCTGAGCAGCAGGCAGCATTGGCGCGCCTCCTCGCGGTCCAGCGGCGCGCAGGCCCGCGAAAAGCCGATCCGGCCGGCATGCGGTTTCAGCAGGCCGGCCAGGGCCCGCAGCAAGCTGGTTTTGCCCATGCCATTGGCACCGCGCACGGCCACGAAGGCCCCCGGCGCGATAGACGCGGTGATCGGCGCGAACAGATCGCGCCCGCCGCGCGCCAGGCGCAGGCTTTCGAGGTTGATATCCACCGGGTTCATGTCAACTCTGCTTGCGTTGGGCGCTTCTGGGCCGATCGGCAATTGCGCACGACCTGAGCGGGGGATAAGCAGCAATCCATACCAAACGCTTGGAGCCAAGGAGTTTTCCGCATGCCATTTCTCGATAGCTTCAAGTCGCGCCGCGAGCTGACCGCCGCCGGCATCACCTATCATTATTACAGCCTGCCGGAAGCCGCCAAACAGGGGCTGGGCGATATCAGCCGCCTGCCGGCCTCCCTCAAGGTGCTGCTGGAGAATCTCCTGCGCTGCGAAGATGGCTGGGCCATCAAGGACAGCGATATTCGCGCCCTGGCCGGCTGGCTGGAACACCGCGGCAAGGCCGAGCACGAAATCGGCTTTTCGCCGGCACGGGTGCTGATGCAGGATTTCACCGGGGTGCCCGCCGTTGTCGATCTGGCGGCCATGCGCGATGCCACGACCAAGCTGGGGGGCAATGCCCAGCGCATCAATCCTTTGGTGCCGGTGGATCTGGTCATCGATCACTCGGTGATGGTGGATGTCTATGGCCGGGCCGATGCCTATTCCCGCAATGTCGCGCTGGAATATCAGCGCAACAAGGAACGGTATCAGTTTTTGCGCTGGGGGGCCTCGGCCTTCAACAATTTCCGGGTGGTGCCGCCCGGCACGGGCATCTGCCATCAGGTGAATGTCGAATATCTCGGCCAAACCATCTGGGTCGGAGAGCGCGATGGCCTGCGCCTCGCTTATCCCGATAGCCTGGTCGGCACCGATAGCCATACCACCATGATCAATGGCCTGGCCGTTTTGGGCTGGGGTGTGGGCGGCATCGAAGCCGAGGCGGCCATGCTGGGCCAGCCGATTTCCATGCTCATCCCCGAAGTCATCGGCTTTCGCCTCTCGGGAAAATTGCCGGCCGGGGCCACCGCCACCGACATGGTGCTGACCGTCACGCAGATGCTGCGCAAAAAAGGGGTTGTCGGCAAATTCGTGGAATTTTACGGCCCCGGCCTCGATGGCATGCCCGCCGAGGATCGCTGCACCATCGCCAATATGGCCCCCGAATATGGCGCGACCTGCGGCTTTTTCCCGATCGACGAGGAAACCGTGAAATTCCTGCGCGCCTCCGGGCGCGATCCGGCCCGCGTGGCCCTCGTGGAGGCCTATGCCAAGGCCCAAGGCCTGTGGCGCGGTGACGGGCCAGAGCCGATTTTCACCGACAGCCTGGAACTGGATCTGGCCAATGTGGTGCCCTCTCTGGCCGGGCCCAAGCGCCCGCAGGATCGGGTGCCGGTCTCGGCCGCTTCCGCTTCCTTCGCCGCCACGCTCGGCGAATATGCCAAAAGCGCCGAGGCGGCCACGCGCTTTCCGGTTTCGGGGGCGGATTTCACGCTCGGCCATGGCGATGTGGTGATCGCGGCCATCACCTCGTGCACCAATACCTCCAATCCCAGCGTGATGATGGCGGCGGGCCTGCTTGCGCGCAATGCCCGCGCCAAGGGCTTGAAGGTCAAGCCCTGGGTGAAAACCTCGCTGGCCCCGGGCAGCCAGGTCGTTACCGATTATTTCGCCAAGGCCGGCCTCACCGATGATCTCGATGCGCTGGGCTTCCAGCTCGTCGGCTATGGCTGCACCACCTGCATCGGCAATTCGGGCCCCCTGCCCGAAGCCATCACCGCCGCCATCAAGGCGCATGATGTGGTGGCCGCTTCGGTGCTCTCGGGCAATCGCAATTTCGAGGGGCGGGTCAATCCCGATACGCGGGCCAATTATCTGGCCTCCCCGCCTTTGGTCGTGGCCTATGCGCTGGCCGGCAATTTGCAGATCAATCTCGATACCGATCCTTTGGGACAGGATCAGAACGGCGCGCCGGTTTTTCTCAAGGATATTTGGCCATCGGCCGCCGAAGTGGCCGAAACCATCCGCCGGGCCATCACGCCCGAATTGTTCGCCAATCGCTATAGCGATGTGTTCAAGGGCGATGCCCATTGGCAAGCCATCGGCGGCGGCACCGGCCAGACCTATGACTGGGATGGATCGAGCACCTATGTGCGCAACCCGCCCTATTTCGAGGGCATGAGCATGCAGCCCAAAGCCCCAATGGATGTGCACAATGCCCGGATTCTGGGCCTGTTCGGCGATTCCATCACCACCGATCACATTTCTCCGGCCGGTGATATCAAGGGCGCGGGGCCAGCCGGCGATTATCTCAAGGCGCACGGCGTCGAGAAGGTAGATTTCAATTCCTATGGCGCGCGGCGCGGCAATCATGAAGTGATGATGCGCGGCACCTTCGCCAATATCCGCATCAAAAACGCCATGACGCCCGGCATCGAAGGCGGCGTCACCACGCATTATCCCAGCGGGGAGGTGCTTTCCATCTATGACGCGGCCATGCGCTATGCCACCGAAGGCCGCCCCCTGGTGATCTTCGCGGGCAAGGAATATGGCACCGGCTCCTCGCGCGATTGGGCCGCCAAGGGCACCCGGCTTTTGGGCGTGCGCGCGGTGATCGCCGAAAGCTTCGAGCGCATCCACCGTTCCAATCTGATCGGCATGGGCGTTTTGCCGCTGCAATTGCAAGATGGTATCAGCTGGAACGGCTTGGGGCTGAAGGGCGATGAAACGCTGAGCATTGCCGGTGTGGCCAGCCTGAAAGTGCGCCAGGCGATCACCATCGCGCTGACCCGCGCCGATGGCAGCCAATCCACGATCCCGGCGCTGCTGCGCATCGATACCGAGAACGAGTTGGAATATTTCAACCAAGGCGGCATTTTGCACTATGTGCTGCGCAATCTGGTGAAATCGGCCTGAGCCCCGGGAGGGTTGAGAGGGCCCCCTCAACCCTTCGGCGGCAAGCGTGGATCTAACGCAAATCGGATTTGCGTGCGCAGCCGGTAAAGGCCGGCGGCGCGGGCTGGATCAAACAGGACATTCCAGCTGAAGCGGGAAACCGTGCTGGGGATGAGCACGAAATCATGCGCGGCCAGCAGCTTATCCCCAAAGCTTTGTTGACCGAGGCTGACCGCAGCGGGGATCAGCCAATTGGGATTGGGCACCGCATCCGGACCCACACAATACACATCCGCGCCCGGCATAATGGCCAGGGAGGTCAGCACATGCGCCACATTGTCGAGCGCCGCGAAGCCCTTGTGCACCGCCACTTCCAGGATGGCGCAAGCGGGATCGATCGCACAATACACGGCACGCTTCCCGCGACTGCTCCAGCGCCCGCCCACCCGGAACGCCCCCTCGCCACGATCCCAAACGCCGGCGTGCACGGCCGAATCCAGCCGCCATGCCACCCATTCCGATGTCGCCAATTGGGGCAGCGGCGTCACACGTAAACGCCGTATTCCAGCCGATCGAGATGTTCCTCAACCATGGCCAAACCGGCTGGTGTGGCCAGAAGATCCAGCGGCTGCCAGCCGCTCAACCCCAAGGCTGGGGCCAACATCCACCGCTCCGCCTGCTCCTGATCACCAAGCACTTGCGTGGCCCGCGCCAGCACCTCCGCGAATTTCCAGGCACGCCCGCTCTGTTCGCGATCCAAGCAATCTTTCGGCACGCTCTTGTGGCGCTGAACGGTGCGGGCGCTCATGCCGATCACGCGCGCCAACTGATCATCCAGGCGCAAAAGGATCAACTTATCCAGCAAATGCGACAGCGCCGAATTGGGCAGGCCATCGGCCAGCAGAGCGTGCGCCTCAAGCGCCGAACGGACTTGGCGATTCAAGCGCGCTTTGCCGCCCAGCAAGGCCACGGTCAAATCCAGGCGCGATTTCGGCGCAGGAACGCTTTGAAGCGCAGGTTGCGCCATCTCTTGCCTCACGACAATTGTCGCCAACAAAGCGACACATGTCGCACCTTCCCGCAAGCGCCTGCCAGCCCGCCTAAAGCCCCAGCACCATCTTGGCGATGATATTGTGCTGGATTTCGTTGGAGCCGCCATAGATCGAGGCCTTGCGCATGTTGAAATACATGGGCGCGGTGTGCGGCGCGTAATCGGGGCCGATCGGGAATTCATTGCTATCGGCGGGAAAGCCGCGGAAATAAGGCGCGGCATAATTGCCCACCGCCTCCATGGCCAATTCCGTCAGGCGCTGCTGGATTTCCGTGCCCTTGATCTTCAGCAGCGAGGATTCCGGCCCCGGGCCGGCACCGGCCTGCTCGCGCGCGAGGGTGCGCAGCTCGGTGTATTCGAGGGCCAAAAGATCGATTTCCAGCTCGGCGATTTTGCGCTCGAATTCCGGCTCCTCGATCAAGGGGCTGCCATCGTCGGCGCGCTCGGCGCGGGCCAATTGGCGCAAGCGCTCCACGCCGCGCTTGGAACGCGCCACCCCGGCAATACCAGAGCGCTCATGCGCCAGCAAAAACTTGGCATAGGTCCAGCCCTTGTTCTCCTCGCCAATCAGCTGATCGGCCGGCACGCGCACATTATCGAGATAGACCTCGTTCACCTCATGCCCGCCATCCAGCATGATGATGGGCCGCACCGTCACGCCCGGGCTTTTCATATCAATCAGCAAAAAGGAAATGCCCTCTTGCGGCTTTTTGGCATTGGGATCGGTGCGGCACAGAAAAAAGCCCCAATCGGCGAATTGGGCAAGGGTTGTCCAGGTTTTCATGCCATTGACGATGTAATGATCGCCGTCGCGCTCGGCTTTGGTGCGCACGCTGGCCAGATCGGAGCCGGCGCCCGGCTCGGAATAGCCTTGACACCACCAATCTTCGCCCGAAAGAATACCCGGCAAAAAGCGCTGTTTTTGCTCGGGCGAGCCGAATGTGTAGATGACCGGGGCCACCATGTTCAGCCCGAAGGGCAAAAGCGGCGTGGTTTCGGCGCGCGCATTTTCCTCCGAGAAAATATAACGCTGCGTGGGTGTCCAGCCCGTGCCGCCATATCGCGCCGGCCAGGATGGCGCGGACCAGCCCTTTTTGCCCAGCACTTTGTGCCAGGCCAGGAAATCCTCGCGGTTCAAATCTTCGCGGGAAGATTTCTTCCGCATCTCTTCGGAAAAATGCTCCGCGATGAAGGCGCGCACTTCATCGCGGAAAGTGATCTCCTCGGGTGAGAAGTTGAGATTCATCGGGGATTCCTCAGTCTAGCAGGCAGCTGAGGGCAGTATAGGCGCGTTCTCCTTTGCTTCAAGCGCCGAACAAAAGCGTGCGCTTACAAAAAGCCCGCGCAGGCTTTTTGCGCATCGAGGACCAATTGGGCCTGTTGCATGGGCGTCTGCGCCTGGCGAACCTGGCGCTTGGCAACAAAAATCGCATCGCGCGCCTTTGCCTGGATGAAATCAGGATGGCGATACTTATCGCGCTCCAGCAGCGCCTCCAGGCTCGTGGCATCCATGCCTTGCGCCTTCATGACATCGGAAGAGGCCAAGACCACGCAGCGCGAAGCGCGGGCAAAATTGGCATCGGTGATTTTGGGGGCAGAGGCCGCGCCAAGCAGCGGAATGGCTACCAGCGCCGCCGTCAATGTGACAAGTCCAGGGAAACGCATGACGAACTTCCTTTTGGGTTCTGCGGCACAGCACCGCAATGCTTAACAAGATGCTTGGCTGGCCGGTTTTGGATGCAATGCCGCGCCGCCACACATATTGATATACGATATTTCGCATTGATTATCAATAAGAACACGTATCGAAATACGATGAATTTTTGGCAATGCTGAGGGAAACCGAGGATTGCTTGGCTGAACCTGGTGCGCTAACCTGGGCACCGTGCGCGCTGCGATGGAAACCCCTTGCCAGAATATCTGTGCGATTGATGGCCGGCTTGGGCTGTGCATCGGCTGTGGGCGCACCTTGGTGGAAATCGCCAATTGGCAGCGCTTCAGCGATGCGGAGCGGCGCGTGATCATGGCCCAATTGCCGGCGCGCTTGGGGGCCAAGCCGGCCGCTTGCCCCCCGGATTGATCAGCCC
>CAZAGL010000109.1:0-7304 GCA_964484435.1 uncultured Caulobacteraceae bacterium | reverse complement strand
GCCTTGTTCCCATGCTCAAATCCGTGCACCAAAGCCATGGGCACCTGGCCTGGGCCACTTTGTTCGCGCCGGCCATCCGCTTGGCGGAAGATGGCTTTCTTGTTTCCCCCAGGCTCAATCGCTGGGCCAGCCTGATGGCCGCGCGCGGCGGCTTTCCCGGGCCAGCCGGGGCCAGCGCGCGCGCCTATTTGTTGACACCAGAGGGCAAGGCCAAGCCCGTCGGCACCCGCATCCAGAATCCCGATTATGCCCGGGTGCTGCGCGCCATCGCGGCCATGGGCCCGGCCGCGCTGCAATCTGGACCCATCGCCGAGGAAATCCTAGCCGCCGCCCGGCTGGAGCCCAGCCCAAGCACGCTAACCCAAAAGGATTTGGCGGCCTATCGCCCCAAAAAGCTGGAGCCCTTATGTGGGCCCTACCGGGCTTTTTCCGTCTGCTCCGTGCCGCCGCCGGCTTCGGGCGGCATCGCCATTCCCGAAATGCTGGGCCTGTTCGCAAGGGCCCGGCCCCAGCCCGAAGGCCCGGCCAGCCCGGCCGATTGGGCCGCCTTTTTATGGGCGAGCCGCCTCGCCTATGCCGATCGCGATCATTATCTTGCAGACCCGGCTTTCGTGCCCATCCCCATCGAGGCGCTGCAATCGCCGGCCTTTCTCGATCAGCGCGCCGCCCTCATTCAGCTGGATACAGCGGCCCCGGCCCTAATCGAGCCGGGCGATGCCGGCGGCCAGCGCGAAATCTGGGGGCGGGCTTTGCCGCAGCCCGAGGCCGGCACCACCCATCTCACGGTGCTGGATCAAGACGGGAACAGCGTGGCCCTGACGGCCACGATCGAGGCCCCTTTCGGCTCCCAGCGCATGGCCGCCGGCTTTTTCCTGAACAACCAGCTCACCGATTTTTCCTTCGCGCCCAGCCTCAATGGCAAGCCTTTGGCCAATGCCGTGGCACCGGGCAAGCGCCCGCGCTCTTCCATGGCCCCGACCATGATCTTCGACGCCCGAGGGCATTTTTATGCCGCTTTTGGTTCTCCGGGGGGCAATGCCATTTTGGCCTATGTGGCCAAAACGGCCATCGGCCTCATCGATTGGGGCCTGCCGGTTCAGGCGGCGATCGATCTGCCCAATGTCGTGGCACGCGGCCAGATCGTGCGCGCCGAACGCGATGGCCTCTCGCCCGCTTTGTTGGAAGAGCTTCGCCAGCGCGGCTGGATGCTGGAGGCCAATTCCGAGGAAGCCAGTGGCCTGCATGCCATCGTGCTCACCGCGCAAGGCCCGCAGGGCGGCGCGGACAAGCGCCGCGAAGGCGTGGCCAAGGCCGCAATCCCCGCACTCGTCATTCCGCCCCGCAGGTGAATAGCAGATCGAACACCGCCCCTTCCGGGCCGCTGGAAGCCAGTGCCAAATCCCCGCCTTGGGCCCGCGCCAGCTCCCGGGCGATGGCGAGGCCAAGGCCCGAACTATCGGCCCGCTGGACGGCGGAAAACGGCTCGAACAGCCGGGCCAGGGCCGCTGTGGGCAAGCCAGGGCCATTATCTTGAAGGCTCATCCGCACGCAATGATTCTCGGGATCGGAATGCGCATCCGCGGCGAACTTCATCAAGCGCCCGCTTTCGGGCGCAGCCTCTCGCGCGGCCATCATGGCCTGCGCCCCATTGCGGATGAGATTGACCAGGATGCGGTGAAGATATTCGCGATCCACGAGCACGACGAGATCGGCACCGATGCCGTTATTGAACATGACTTCGGGAAAGCCGGCTAGGGCATCGCCCGCCGCCTCGGCCACGGCGGAGGCCAAGGGCGTTGGCTCCAGCTGCGGGGGGGCCTCATCGGCACGGCCATAGCGCAAAGCCGCCTCGGCCAGATTGCCGGCCCGAGCGATGGCCCGCTCCAGCCGCGGGGCCACAAGGCGCACTTTGGGATCATCCGATGTGCCCAGCCGCTCGGAAATCACTTGGGCAGTCGCCAAACTATTGCGCAAATCATGCGACAGACGCGCCACCGCCGCGCCCAAGGCGGCCAGCCTTTGTTGCTGGCCCAAAGCGGTGCGCACTTGGTGCTCCATGTCCGCCAGGGCCATCTCGGCGCGGCCGATCTCATCGCGCCGGCCCGATGGGCGCAGCACGCGCGAGGCATCATTGGGGCGATCGCGGAATTCGCTGATATGGTTCACGATCGCCTTCATAGGCCGCACAAAGGAGCAGTTCAGCGCGGAAAACACCAAGAAGCCAGTGATCAAGGAAATGATCAGGGAGAGGGTAAAGACGCGTTCGCTAAAGGCCAGCATGTCCTGGCGCAGCTGATCTTGCACCACAACAACTTCGACAACGCCATTGGGCCCGTGTTTCGGCGTATTGATCACCCGGATCATCTCCCCGGGGCGGGAAAACAGGGTGGCGATCGCCGTTTCCATGGCCGGCACGGGTATATGATGGCGCAGATCGACGATGGGCAGCTTGTCTCCGCCCTCCCCGGTCATGGAAGCCAGTTCCAACGGCGCGGAGCCATCCTCGCGCCGCAAGGCGACATAGCGCACACCCGCAAGCTGCAACAGATCGCCCTGCAATCTCTCGCTGAGCTGGTCGGCCGGGGTCTCGCCGAGCGAACTCAGCGCGATGGCCGCATAATCCACGCGCTCTGCCAGCCAATTGCGGTGAAAGGCGGCAAGGGAGGGAAGAAAGGTGACGATTTCCGCCAGCATGACGAAGGATACCGTCAGCATCAGCAGGCGCCCGGAAAGGCTTCGAAAAAAGCGCATGATCGAGGAAGTCGGCGGCCCGGGAAGGGCGCTGGGACCGGATTGGGGGACAGTCATCCGCGTTGGATACCCGATTTCTAACGAAAAAAACAAACTGATACGCAAATTGCTTGCCGATTCCCAAGCGCCAGGGGTGGATAATACGCGCCATCCGATCATTTCCGAGTGATACGCGCTGGCGCGCAAGCTTGACGTGGACAAATGTTGCGCGTATGCGCAGCGGCTTGATTTTCTCATTCCAAGGGGTTGCCAGTGAAACGCACGTACCAGCCGAGCAAGCTCGTGCGCAAGCGCCGGCACGGCTTTCGCGCGCGCATGGCCACCACAGGTGGGCGTGCCGTTCTGGCGCGCCGGCGCGCCAAGGGCCGCAAGCGGCTATCCGCTTAGGCGCACGCGCCACCGCCGCCGCCATGGGCGCGGGCTTTCTCCATCTGCGCAAGCGGGCGCATTTTCTGCAAGCCCGCCAAGGCGTTCGCGCCGCTCAAGGCCATGTCGCCCTCGAAGCCAGCCATCGCGGGGATGACACGGCCTGCCGCATCGGCTTTACCGCCACGCGCAAGCTGGGCAATGCGGTGATGCGCAACCGCGCCAAGCGCCGCATGCGCGAGATGGCGCGCGCCATTCTGGTGCCGCGGGCCCTGAACGGCGTGGATTATGTGCTGATCGCCCGCGGCGGGATTTGCACCGCCAACTGGCCGCGCTTGCTTGACGATCTTTCCGCGGCCTTGGTAAAGCTCCATGCTGCACTTTCCGCGCAGGCGGCGAAATCTGGACGCGCCAAAAGCGATCACGCCTCACCTTGAGCCTTTCTCTTCATCCTATTTCCCTTCATCCCAAAGGATAACGCATGCGGCCTGGCCCTTCGGGAGCGGACAACCGCAACCTCCTCCTTGCCATGGTGCTGGCCATGGGCATTCTGTTCGGCTATGATGCCCTCGTGCTCAAGCCCATGCGCGATGCGCAGCGGCGCGAGATCGCCTTGCGCCAAGAGCAGGCCGCCAAGGCGGCCCCAGGCCTTACCGATCCCGGCGAGACGGCGCGCCCGTCCGGCCCCCTGGCCCCCGTCCCGCGCGAAGAGCTGGTGGCCGCCTCGGCGCGCATCCCGCTCAGCAGCGCCAATCTGGACGGCACAATCAGCCTGATCGGCGCGCGCATCGATGATGTGGCCTTGCGCGCCTATCGCACCCAATTGGCCCCCGATAGCCCGGAGGTGACTTTGCTTTCGCCGCGCGGGGCGGCCTTCGCGGCCGATGCGTTTTTCGGCTGGGAAGAGCGCGAAATCATCGAATCCCTGGCTGGTGCCTCCACGCCTTGGCAGGCCCTGGATGCCGGCCCGCTGACGCCAACGACGCCCATCAGGCTGGTCACCGAGGCGCGCGGGGCCTTGCGCATCATCCGCACCATTTCCATGGATGAGGATTTTCTGTTCACCCTCGCCGATCGCGTGGAAAATCTTGGCGATGGCCCGCGCTTTGTGCGGCCTTTCGCGGTCACGCGCCGTCAGGGCCTGCCCGAAAACTACAAGCTGAATGGCATCGTCCATCAAGGGATGACCGGGGTGTTCGGGGCCAAGCCGGTGCTGCACGAAACCAAATTCGAAGCGGCGAAGAAACATGCCAAGGAAAAGGCCCGCGGGGCCCGCCAGGGCGAAAGCCGGATCATCGAGCTGGATGGCAAAGGCGGCTGGATGGGCCTGACCGATCATTATTGGCTAACGGCTTTGATCCCCGATCAAAATGAAACATTGACCACCTATTATGATGCCAATCCCGATGGCGGGCGCGATGATTTTCGGGCCACCTATCGCGGCAGCTTCCGCGAAATCGCGCCGGGCGAGGCAATTTTGTATTCCCAGCGTTTGTTCGTGGGGGCCAAGCGCGCCGAGATTCTCAAGCGCTATGAAACCGATCTGGCCATCCCGCAATTCGACAAGGCGATCGACTGGGGGAATTTCTGGTTTTTCACCCGGCCGGTTTATTCGCTGATCCATTGGTTTTTCAAGCTGTTCGGCAATTTCGGCCTGGCCATCATGGCCGTCACCGTGGTTGTCAAGCTGTGTTTGTTCCCCTTGGTCAACCATACCTACAAGGCCATGGGCAAAATGCGCCTGCTGGCCCCGAAAATGAAGGAAATCCAAGAACGCTTCGCTTCCGACAAGGCCCGCCAGCAGCAAGAAACCATCGCTTTGTATCAGCGCGAAAAGATCAATCCGATGGCCGGCTGCCTGCCCATGTTGGTGCCCATTCCCATCTTTTTCGCGCTGTATAAGGTGTTGACCGTCACCATCGAGCTGCGCCACCAGCCCTTTTTCGGCTGGATCAAGGATCTTTCCGCGCCCGATCCCACCTCTTGGGTCAATCTGTTCGGCCTGCTGCCCTTCGCCGCGCCCACGCATTTGCCCGTGATCGGATTGGTGTTCGCCCTTGGGGTTTGGCCGCTACTTTACGGGCTGGCCCAATGGGGCACGATGGCCCTCAATCCGCCCCCGCCCGATCCGATCCAGGCCCGCATTTTTCAACTGATGCCGATCCTGTTCACCTTCATGTTCGCCGGCCTGGCCGCCGGATTGGTGATCTACTGGACCTGGTCCAACCTGCTGACCATGATCCAGCAATACATCATCATGCGCCGCCAAGGCGTCGAGACCGAGCTGGACAAGTTCATCGCCAGGCGGCTGAAACGCGCGGGCAGCCCGGCGTGAACGAGCTGGAGCCGACCGGCTTGTTCGCCGGCCCCATCGGCTTTGAAAAAGGCGTCGTGGATATGCGCCATCTGCCGCCCTCCGATCGGCCGGAGGCGGCCTTCGCGGGGCGTTCCAATGTGGGCAAATCCAGCCTGATCAATGCCCTGGTCAATCGCCACAATCTGGCGCGGGCCTCGGGCGCGCCCGGGCGCACGCGCGAACTGAACTTTTTCCTGCTGGGCGATGTGCTGCGCTTGGTCGATCTGCCGGGCTATGGCTATGCCAAGGCCCCCAAAACCGAAATCGCCCGCTGGACAGGCCTGACGCGCGATTATTTGCGTGGGCGCCAAGGCCTCACGCGCGTTCTGCTGCTGATCGATGCCCGCCATGGGCCAAAAGCGCCCGATGAAGCCGTGATGCGCACGCTGGATGAGGCAGCCTTGGTCTATCAGATCGTGCTGACCAAATGCGACAAGCTCCATGAGCAGCCTTTGCAGGCCTGCATCGCCGCCACCCGCGCGGCCATCCAGCACCGACCGGCCGCCCATCCTTTGGTGCTGGCCGTATCGGCCCATACCGGTGCCGGCCTCGAAATGCTGCGTGGTGAAATCACTGCCTTGGCCGCGCCCAATAGCGCGGCTACACCACAGGGGTGAATACGCCCTCTCCCCTCGATCTGGCCGCGCTCGGCAAGGGATTCGCCACCGCGCAGACCCTGGCCCAGGCTTTGCCTTTCATCCAGAAATACGATCGCGAGATCGTATTGGTGAAATATGGCGGCCACGCCATGGGCGATGAGCGCAAAAGCGCCTCCTTTGCCGCCGATATCGTGCTGCTCAAGCTGGTGGGCATCCATCCCGTGGTGGTGCATGGCGGGGGCCCGCAAATCAGCGCCATGCTGGATCGCGCCGGCGTCAAAAGCGCCTTCATCGACGGCCTGCGTGTCACCGATTCGGCTTCGATGGAAGTGGCGGAAATGGTGCTTTCGGGGGCCGTGAACAAGGAATTGGCCCACCAGATCACCCAGGCCGGCACAGAGGCGGATGTGCGCGGCGTGGGCCTATCGGGCAAGGATGCGCGCCTGATCACCTGCACCAAGGCGGTGCGCACCCGGCGCGATCCCGACAGCGCCATCGAGCGGGTGGTCGATCTCGGTTTCGTGGGAGAGCCCAGCCGCGTCGATCCCACCTTGGTGCAGGCCTTGATCCATGCCGATCAGGATTATGTGCCGGTGATCGCCCCGATCGGCATCGGTGAAGATGGCCAAACCTATAATATCAATGCCGATACGGCGGCCGGGGCCTTGGCCGGGGCGCTGAAAGCCAAGCGGTTTTTGCTGCTCACCGATATCGAGGGCGTGCTCGATTCTGATGGCCAATTCATCCGCCAAATGTCGCGCACGCGGGCCAGGCAATTGATCAAGGATGGGATCGCCCATGGCGGCATGATCCCCAAGCTCGAAACCTGCGTCGCCGCCTTGGAAGCCGGCGTTGAGGCGGCCGTGATTCTCGATGGGCGTCATCCCCATTCCCTGCTGGTGGAGTTGTTTACAGAACATGGCGCGGGCACGCTCATTTCCTGAACCCATGCGCCGCTTGCGCGCGCTCTGCGCCGCTTTGCTGGCGCTTGTTCTTTGGCCGCAGCCCTTGCAGGCCCAGCGCGCCGCCGCGCCGCCGGCCCCGGGCGGCTGGGCTTTGTGCAACCTCACCAGTTATGTGATCGAGGCGGCCACGGGCCGCCCTTCCGGCAAAGCCGTGCTGGTGCGCGGCTGGATCCGCATGCGCCCCGGCGAATGCTGGACCGCCGCCGCCGCCCCCGTTGATCTTCAGTGCCGAATCGTGCGTGAACAAGCGGCGGCAACGGCTGACTG
>CAZAGL010000108.1:2604-7312 GCA_964484435.1 uncultured Caulobacteraceae bacterium | reverse complement strand
ACGAAATGCCCACCATCGATGAGCGGCGCATCGGCATAGCTGATGAGCAGATCGCCCTGAAAATCCCCCAAGGCCTGGCGCGCGGCCAGCACGGCATGGGCCGTGCCCAAGGGCGGATCCTGGATGGCCAGCGCCGCCTTGCCCAGGCGCTCGCAAACCCGCGCCCCGACTTGCGGGGAATGGGGTGCCGCTACGATCACGATCTTGTCCGCGCGCGCGGCCTGCGCCGCATCGATGGCCCAATCCAGCATGGCCCGCTTGCCTACCTCATGCAGCACTTTGGGCAGGCGCGAATGCATGCGTGTGCCCTGACCGGCCGCGAGGATGACAACAGCAAGCTGCGACGCCATGGACATGAACCCTTTCCCCTTCCTGGCCGGTCATCCCGCCCAAGACATTATTGCTATGGGCTGCTAAAGCACGCCAAGGCGCGAAGGAAAAGCATCATGCCAAAGGACCCATTGCGCGGCGCGACCATCGTCTTCGATCTCGATGGCACGCTGATCGATACCGCGCCCGATCTGATCCGCGCCTTGCACGCCGTCCTGCACGAAGAGGGCCTGGCTTTGCCGGCACCGGCGGCTTTGCGCCATTTCGTGGGGCATGGCGCGCGCGCGCTTTTGCAGCGCGGGGCCGCGCTGGTTGGCCGGGAATTTTCCGTGACCCAGCTCGATGCCCTGACAGAGCGCTTCATTGCCCATTATCGCGCTGGCATCGCCGAACTCAGCCGGCCGTTTCCGGGCACCGAGGCGGCTCTGGACGCCTTGCGCCAACGCGGGGCCATCCTCGCGGTCTGCACCAACAAGCGCACGGATCTTTCCACGGAATTGCTGGATGCGCTGGGCATGGCGCACCGATTTGCGGCCATCATCGGGGCCGACGCGGCCACGCGCCGCAAGCCCGATCCCCAGCATGTGTTGGAAAGCATTTCCGCGGCCAAGGGCCAACGCCAGCGTGCCATCATGATCGGCGATACCGATGCCGATATCCTGGCCGCCAAAGCCGCCAACATACCCGCCATCGCGGTGCGTTTCGGATATTCCCTGGAGGTGGACGCCCTGGGGGCGGATGCCATCCTGGAAGCCTATCGCGATCTGCCCGATCTGATCGATCGGCTTTTGCCGGCCTGAAGCCATGCGCGCGCCAAAAGGGCAGCGACGCCTTGCGGCGTGCTGCTGCCCCGGCGCAGAGCGAATTAGGCTACTTCCCGAAGCATAGGGCTGGCGCTGCGATCATTGGCTTCTTGCTGGGCGCGCCGGCGTGGCAGGCCATTGACCATGTCACTCCGCAGATCCGTTCGCGCCGAGCGCATCGCGGCCATGAAGCCGGCGTCCACCAGCTTGATATCCAGGGCGAATCCGCGATCGCGCCAATATTCTTCAATTCTCTGCTTCAGGCGACGCGCGCCATCGGTGGAGCAATAATCCGCTTCCATTGCTTCGCATCCTTTCTTCTCAAGCGCGAAATTGCGCTTGTGCTGACAGTGCGGGCCATTGGCCCGGTTCTGGGTCGTTTTGCTTCGGATCGACCTCGCTCGATCCGCGCAGGGCACCCAATCCCTTGCAAAAACGCTGTTGCTTATTCGCAGAACCAATCGATTGCAGTCATGGCCGGCCAAATATCAGCGCGCAGGTTATTCACGCTTTCCATTTTCGCATTCACACCGGGATATCCGCCAAAGCGGCCCCACCTTGATAACAGAGTGTGATAACGCACCAAAAGGGGCCAATCCATTCTTAGCCACTGGCTTAAAGCTTTGAATTTCAAGGCTCAATCAATTATCAAGCTCTTGGTTGAAATTCATGATCAATTGCCATATGGCAACACAGCCTCCTTCAAATCGCAAGATCCTTTTCGATGGCTATTTCAAATAAATTTCTTGACTGGGCCACGCAAACACAATCTGCCCCAATCCGAAGAACCTGCTTACGCGATCAACGCGATCGCCTGCCGAACCGGCCGCTCCCTGCTTAAAGAAGGAGAGCATGGCCAAAGCGTGACTGCATTTTGTCATTCCAACGCTGAAATCATGCTTGACTGATGCACAATCTCTACAAAATAGGCCGGCAAACCGCTATGTATGATTTGTATGCGGCACCCGCATGACGGCCACACGCAGCCCGGCGCATGAGGCCCGAATCACGGGAAAAGCGGGGCCTGTTCCAGGCCCATGCCCTCGGGCAGGCCCAGCATGACATTGAGATTCTGGATGGCCTGGCCGGCCGATCCCTTCACCAAATTGTCAATCGCCGCGATGACGATGATGCGCCCCGCCAAGCGATCGGCGAACACATTGATCAGGCAATGATTCGAGCCGCGCACATGGCGCGTGGCCGGGGAAAGCCCTTCCGGGGCCAGATGCACGAAGGCCTCCTCGCGCAGCGCCAGATCGAGCGCGTTGCGGGCATCGGCGAGGCTGCGGCCGGGCGCGAGGCGCACATGGCAGGTCACCAATTCGCCCCGGCTCATGGGCAGCAAATGCGGCGTGAAATTGATCCGCACCTCCTGGCCGCCGGCCAGCGCCAATTGCTGCTCGATCTCAGGCATGTGGCGATGCGCGCCGATGCCATAAGCGTGGGTGCTTTCGCCGATTTCGGCAAACAGATTGGCCTCTTTCAGCGTGCGCCCGGCCCCCGTAACGCCGCTTTTCGCATCGATGATCACATCTTCGAGCGCGATGACCTGGGCCTGCACCAGCGGCAGCAAGGCCAGCAGCACGGCGGTGGGATAACAGCCCGGGCAGGCCACCAGCCGCGCGGAAGGCAAAGCCAGGCGGGCCCATTCGGTAAGGCCGTAGACGGCCTCGCCCAGCAAATGCGGCGAGGCATGCGCGCGGCCATACCATTCTTGATAGGTTTGCGCGCTGCGCAGGCGAAAATCGGCAGAAAGATCGATCAGCTTGAGATGCCCAGGCAAACGCGAGAGGATTTCCTCGCTCGCGCCATGCGGCAGGCAGCCAATCACCGCCTCGATGCCATCCCAGGCGATCTCCTCGATCTTTTGCAGCTTGGGCAGATCATAAAGGCCGAGATGCGGGAAAATTTCCCCCAAAGCCAGGCCGGCTTTGCTATCGCCCCCCAAGGCCGCGATGCGCAAGCCAGGATGGCCAAGCGCCAGGCGCACGGCATCCGCCCCGGTATAGCCGGACGCGCCCAAAATCGCGATGTTGAGCCGATCCACGGCCTGCGCTGCCCGCTCCGCGGCCAAAACTTAGCGCTTGGAGAACTGGAAGCTTCTGCGGGCTTTCTTCTTGCCGTATTTCTTACGCTCCACCACGCGCGGATCGCGGGTGAGAAAGCCGACATGCTTCAAAGCGGGGCGCAGATGCGGCTCGAAATCGGAAAGCGCCTTGGAAATGCCATGGCGCACCGCACCGGCTTGGCCCGAAAGGCCGGAGCCGACCACCGTGCAGATCACGTCATATTCCGGCGAGCCATCCTCACGGAGCCGATTGGTGACCTGGAAGGGCTGGGCCAGCATCATGCGCAGCACGGGGCGCGCGAAATACGCGCTTTGATCGCGCCCATTGATCAGGATCTGGCCCTTGCCCGGCTTGATCCACACGCGCGCAACGGCGTTCTTGCGCTTGCCCGTGGCATAAGCCCGCCCCTGCGCATCGAGTTTTTGTTCGCGCAGCACGGCTTGGATCTGGGGGCCTTGGGTGCTGACGCCGCCGCCGAGTTCGGCAAGGCTTTCCAGCCCTTGCATGGGTTCCGACATGATCAACCGATCCTGGAATTCTTGGGGTTGAAGGATTTGAAATCGACAACATTGGGCTGCTGCGCCGCGTGCGGGTGCTCGCCCCCGGCATAAACCCGCAGCTTGCCCAATTGCCTGCGCGCCAACGGGCTTTCCTTGGGCATCATGCGCTCGATGGCCTTTTCCAGCACGCGCTCGGGATGGCGGCCGGCCAGGACCTTATCGGCGCGCCGCTCCTTGATGCCGCCAGGAAAGCCGGTGTGGTGGATATAGACCTTCTGCTCGGCCTTGCGGCCGGTGAAACGGACCTTCTCGGCATTGATGATCACGACATGATCGCCGCAATCGACATTGGGGGTGAAATCGGGGCGGTGCTTGCCGCGCAAATGCAGCGCCACGAAGGAGGCCAGCCGCCCCACCACCGCGCCATCGGCGTCAATAACGATCCAGGAATGGGTGACCTCGGCGGGCTGGGCCGCGCGGGTGACAGTCGTGCGCATGAATACCTCGAAAGCGCGCAAAGCTAGCGGCCTTGCGCAATAGGCGGGCTGGTTAAGCGTGCACGCCTACGATGTCAAGCGCTAAATCGCCATGGAATGCCTGCCTTTTGGCCGCCCCTAACCTGTTACCGCCAGGCAATCCGCAGGCCGGCCAGGGCCAAAAGCCAAAGCGCGATGGCCCCGCCTTGATGCGCCAGGCTGAGGCCCAAAGGCGCGGCGTGAACGAGGGTGATTATGCCCAGCAGCATCTGCGCCAGCACGCCAAGGGCCAGCAGGAGCCCAAGCGCGCGCCCGGCCCCCGCCCCGCGCCGCCAGGCCAACAGGCCCAAGGCGAGGCCGGCCAAAGCCACGCAATAACCCAGCATGCGGTGATGAAATTGCACGATGGCATGATTTTCCAGCAGGCTGGGCCAAAAGGGCTGGAAATGGCCGTAGCCTGGAGGAATCCAGGCCCCGCCAATCCTTGGCCAATCGGTATAGGCCCGCCCGGCATCCGAGCCCGCCATGGC
>CAZAGL010000108.1:0-2504 GCA_964484435.1 uncultured Caulobacteraceae bacterium | reverse complement strand
CCCAGCACGCCCAGGCAGGCAAGCACGCGCCCGCGCAAGCGCCCAAGCGCCCAAAACACCAGAAACGGCAGCGCAAACACAAGGCCGATGGCCCGCCCCACCAGCCGATGCGCCCATTCCCAAAGAAAAATGCCCTTGAACTCTTCCAGGCTCATGCCGGAATTTTGCAGGCGAAATTCCGCCGTCGTTTGATATTTGCGAAAGGCGCTTTGCCAATCGGCGGCCGAAAGCGGCGGCAATGCCCCCGTCACGGGCTGCCATTCGGTGATGGACAGGCCCGAATCGGTCAGGCGCGTGGCCCCGCCCAGCAGGATCATGCCCACCAGCAGTCCGCAAATGCCCAGCAACCACATGCCAACACCGCGATCGGGCCAAGCCTGCGCCTTGTCAATTTCACCGAGAGCTTGCATGAAAGAGGCTGCTAAGCTCTCACGGGCCAAACCTCAACAGGCATCGGCATGCACCCGCGAATCCGCACTTTGCTGGCCGGGGCCGGCATCGTCCTTTATCTCTGCGTTTATGCTTTCCTGGCTGTCAGCCTCGGTGCGCAGCTCAGCGATACCCCCCGCTTTGCCCAGCTTGGCTTTTTCGCCATTGCCGGGCTGGCCTGGGGGCTGCCGCTGCGCCCGCTGTTTCGCTGGCTGAGCGCCAAGCCGGCCGGCAAACCTATTCAGTGAGGCGCAGCGAATCCTTGGCGATGTTCAACAGCACCGAGCCGATCTGCGAGCCCGTGATGTTTTCAAAGCGCGGGGAATTGGGCCCCCCGGCGCAGCGATCCAGCAGGCTGATGGCCGCCGCGTTGGTGACATCCACGGCGATGGTGTACAGCTCGACCTGATAGGTGTTGCGGATCGCCAGGCAGGCATCGAGCGTGAGGTTATCCAGCGTTGTGTTGTTGATGCGGTTGATGCCGGCCGCGCGCCAGCAGCCACCGGCCCCATTGCGCCTTATCCATGCCCCGCTTGAATTTTGCTGATTATCGCTGGCTTCGCCAACATTGGCATCACAGCCATAATATTCTTCCCCGTTGGCATTGGCGGAGTTTTGCCCATCGGTCAGCAGCACGATGACCTTGCGCGTCTTGGTGGGGTCAAAGGCCTTGGGCGCATTCTGGCTGGAATAGCGAAACAGCGTGTTCCATTCGCTGCGCGGCGACAGCATGCGCAGCGCCCAAGACAGGCCGATATCCTGATAGGTGCTGCCTTCCGCGCGCATTTTCTCCAGCGCCTGCTTGATCTGGCGCCGATCCCCCGACAGCCCCAACATCGGCGCGGCGCAGCCAAACTGGCGATCCCCGTTATCGGGATAAATATTGCCCGCCACGCCGGTTTCCAAAATCCATGGTTGCCAGCGCGCGCCGGCCGCTGGGGGTGCGTCTGTCAGCGGCGCGGTGACAACGCTGGAGGAATTGACCTGGCGCTCCCCGTCGGCGGCGCGGATGCAGCCCCGCCAGCCGGCATTATTGGTGGCCGTACGCAAAAGCTGCGTGTTTTGGGTGTTCTGATACGAAAAATCCCGATAATTTCCTGTGTTGCGATCAAAGCCGATCAAGAGCTGATCTTCCCAGCCATCGCGCGGGGCGGTATCGCGCCCCAATGTGGAAACATTGGTTCCTGTCGGGAAAGGGGGCGGCGAAGCCGTAACGGGATCGCCGCCGCGCCGCGTGAAATCACGAAACAGCCGCGGCATCAGGGCATAGGTATTAACCTGCGAAGTCGTCGGCGTGGACCAGCCATTGACACCCGTGCCAGAATGGGTCGGGACCGTTTCGTTATAGAGATTGCTGCTCCAATTGTTGCTGGGCGCATCCAGGGAGATGTTGACACTGGCTGTCCAGGGCACCAGCCCGACATACAAATTATCCTCGATGCCGTTGTCGAACAAATAGTCCACGAAATCCTGGGCCGCGGCGCGCATCAGCACCATGCGGTTGTTGTTGACCATCGAGCCGGAATTATCGAGCGCAAGCACGACTTCCACGCGCCGGCGATCAGCACCCTGGGCACTGGCGCTGGCGGCCAGATCCAGCTGATTCAAGCCGAACAAGCCGCCAAAGATCAGGCTGACCTGCCCCGTGACCGCGGCACGAATACTGACATTGGTGGGTGAAAAGGTGAAATTGATGGCCGCGGGGCTGACTTCGATGGTCGCATCGGCCAGATTCTGCTCAAAAATCGCGCGCCCGGCATCTGCGGACAATTGCTGGCGAACAGCTTCATCTTGAAACGTGTTCAGCGCATAGGTGCGCGTGGCGCTCAACAATGCCGAATCCAGAGCATCGCGCAGCTCCGATTGTGCCGCCTGGGCATTGCGGTAATCGATGGCCAGGCCAACAGCCCCCAAAACAGGCAGCAAGGCCAGGGCGTAAATCAAGGCAAAAGCGCCCTGCTTGGCCCGCGCGAAATCGCGCAAGGATTTGAATTGACTTTGCATGAGGCACCATCCGCCCAAAGGTTGTGGGGACTATGGAGCACAAACTATGCCAAAAAGGTGAATGATTAGGC
>CAZAGL010000107.1:0-7356 GCA_964484435.1 uncultured Caulobacteraceae bacterium | reverse complement strand
TCCAGGACATGGGCGCATTATGGCTTGGCGTTTTTGGGGGCGGATATCTTCCGCCCTTTTTGGGGCGGCGGCGATTCCCCTGCCCGCGCGCGGGGGAGGATGAATAATGTGGACTTCCCCACCTCATCACCTACCGGGCCGAAGCAGCATTGGAATCCATGTTGACGATGGATGCCAATGCTCCGCGCAGCGCGCGGCCTTTGGCGTGGCATGAAATAACAAACAATTACAATGTATTACGTCATCCCCAGTTCGGCGCAGCCGAAGCCGGGGATCCAGGGGCGTGCAATGATGCGCTTGCAAAAGGTCTGGATCCTTGGCTCGGCCCGATGGGCCGACCCAGGAGGATGGAAGGGTTGAGGCCGGATGCCAATGATCGTCGGCTTCGCCGCCGCCTTTGGCATGACGGAAAATAGCGAACCATTACAACGGCTTTCGTCATCCCACTGGGCCGTCCCTCGCGCAATCGGCTTCAGGCGGCCTTGGGCAGGCTGGCCTCCTTGGGATCACTCAGCAAAACGACGAGCACGACGGCCGCGCCAATCGCCAGATAATAGGCCTGCACCAGCCCGGTGAAGCCAAACACGAAGGGCGCGGCCAGAAAGACGAGGCCGGCCACAAAATCGAGCACCAGATGCGCACCATAGGGGATCAGCTTCTGCAGGCTCAAGGAATAGCCGGTGAACAGGCTATAAAGGAACAGGCCCCCACCCGCCCCAACCGACAGCCAATGCCCAATCGGGCTGATTGCCTGAAACCTCAGCACGAAGGGCAAAATGATCAGCGCCAGGGCCAGCGCGTAATCGATCATCCCGTGCACGGAATTGCTGATGAAACGCATGCGGATTCCTCTCATATTTTCTTGTTATCATAGGCCGGAAGGAACGGTCAGTCTAGGCACCTTCGCCCCCCGCTTCAGGCGGCGAGCAATTCGCGCACGCGCTGCGTCAATTCCCCGGGGGCGATCGGCTTAGACAGAACGCGCACCCGCAGATTGGAACTCTCGCGATAGCTCGAAGCAAAGCCGGTGAACAACAGCACCTTGGCCTCCCCCAAACAGGGGCCGGCGGCGATCAGCATTTCCAGGCCGCTCATGCCGGGCATGGACAAATCGGTGATGACCAGATCATAGGCGCTGGGCATGGCGCGCAGGAATTCCAGCCCCTCCTCGCCGGCATCGGCCTCATCGACCTCGCAGCCGGCCGTGCGCAAAGCCTGCACCATCAGGCCGCGCAGCACATCATCATCATCGACAAACAGGACACGCTCGCTCATGGCCCCATCAACTCCTTGACCCGGCTGAGCAAATCCGGCGTAGTAACCGGCTGGCCCAGAAAGCTCACGCTGCGCCCACTCAAACTGCCTTCGGCCGGCTGGGCATAGCCGGAAATCAGCAGGATCTTAGCCGCCCCCAGCGCCTTTTCCGCGGCCTGCAGCATTTCGGGGCCACTCATCGACGGCATGGACACATCGGTGATCACCAAATCGAAACTGCCTGGCGCGTTTTGCAGCTTGCTGAGCCCTTCCTCGCCATCCTGGGCCTCTTCCACCAGCCAGCCGGCCCCGCGCAATGCGCCGGCCATCACGCCGCGCGCCGAGGATTCATCTTCGACAAACAAAATTCGCTTGCTCATGCGTTGATCAACTCCTTCACGCGCTGCGCCAGATGCGTCGCACCGATGGGCTTCGAGATGAAGCTGACATTGGGATAACGCTCCAGCACGTCCGAAAAGCTTTCCGGTGCATAACCGGAAAGGAACACGATCTTGGCCCGGCCGATCAAATCGGCACCGGCCGCTTCCAGCAATTCCGGGCCGGTCATCACCGGCATCGACACATCGGACAAGATGAGATCGAAACTGCCCGGTTCGGCCTCCAGGGCCTCCAGGGCGTCTTCGCCATTTTCCGCCTGCACGACATCAAAGCCGCATTCGGTGAGATTGCGCACGAAGGCCTGGCGCACGCCAAACTCATCTTCCACGATGAGGATGCGGCCGCGCCCAGAAACATCTACCACGCGGCGCACGCTGGCCCGCTCACGCCGGGCGGCCTCTTCGAGGTCTTCGGCGCTGGGGGTATAGGTGGGCAGATAGAGGCGGAAGGTTGTGCCCACGCCCAGTTTGGATTCAAAAAAGATGTAACCGCCCGATTGCTTGACGATGCCATAGGAGGTGGCAAGGCCCAGCCCCGTGCCCTTGCCGGCCTCCTTGGTGGAATGGAAAGGCCGGAAGATTTTGGCCTGATCCTCCGGCTTGATGCCGATACCGGTATCGGACATCTCGATCAGCACATAATCGCCATCCTCGATCGGCGTATGCCCCAAGGCGCGCGCCTCCGCCGCGGTGGAGACGGCGGTGCGCAGATTCAATGCGCCGCCTTTGCCGCTTTGCAGCATGGCATCGCGAGCATTGGCCGCGAGATTGACGAGAACCCGCTCGATCTGGGAAGGATCAGCCTTGATGGCCGGCAAATCGCGGCCATGGCGCACATCGAAACGGATGGATTCCCCGACCAGACGGCGCAGCAATTCCTGGCTATTGGCCAGAAAGCCCGAGACATCGATGATCTCGCGCTTGAAGGTTTGCTGGCGCGCATAGGCCGTCAGCTTCGCGGCCAATTCCTGGCAACGCAAAGCGTGCTGCGAGATCTGGATCAGCTCGGAATAATCGGGATCCCCGGCCGGGTGGCGGCGCAGCAAGAATTCCGTGTTCTGCATCACCACGGTGAGCAGATTGTTGAAATCATGCGCCACGCCGCCGGCCAAGGTGCCGATCTCGCGCATCTTTTCGCTTTGCGCCAGGCGCTGCTGCAATTCGCGCTGCTCACTGACATTGGCGATATAGGCGATCGCCCGGCCCGAATGGCTGCGCGCGAATTGCAGATGCACCGAAAGCCCGGGCTGGCCGGCCAATTGCAGCTCGATCGGTCGATCGGCGGCGGCGCGCAAATGCTGGGTCAAAGCGGCCGGCCCATCGGAGGCATCGAACAACTCGCCCAGCGAAACGCCGGGTGTGGCCCGCCCCTGGCTCATTTCCATCAAGGCGGGATTGGAATCGAGGATGGAGGCCATGGCCGGATCAGCGGAATCGAGCATGGCCATGCCAAAGGGCGCGTTTTCGAACACCGCCTCCTCGTCCACCAGGCCAATCGGCTTGGATTGGCCATCGCCCTCGGCCCGGGCCATCTGCACGGGGGCTTCGGCCCCGCCATCTTCGAAAAACAAAAAGGTCGAAGCGCCGCCTTCCAATTCCCCGCCGGGCCAGACGGTCAAAGCCGCGGCGCGCGTTTCCACGCCATCGCGGGCCCGCAAGGTCACGGGGGCGCGCTGGGGGCCAAAGCCGCGCCGATCCCGGCGCAGCAAGCGATTGGGATCGTCCTTGACCAGATCGCGCACGCGCAGGCTTTCGTTTTCGCCCACACCGATCAAGGCGCGCAGGGTCCGATTGGCGTAATGCACGCTTCCATCGGCCCGCGCCGAGAAAAAGCCGAAGGGCGCGTCTTCCATGAACAGGCGGCGCGGCTCGGACTGGGCCGATTCCGAACCCGCCTCGCCGATCGGGCGCAGGCGCCACAAGGCCCGCCCCTGGCCCAAGGGCGCGACGCTGGCCTCCAGCCGGCGCAAGACCCGATCCGGCCCGAACGGGGCCGATGGCAATTCCTCGCGGCGCGATTGGCCCGCGCCCGCCGCCTTGGCCAGCCGGAACATGGGGGCCGAAAGCGCCGGATCGGCCCCGAACAGCCTGTCCATGGCCGGCGGGCGCGAACTTTCCCCCAATTGCCCGGCCGCGCTGGCCGCTTCAAGATAAGCGGTGTTGGCCGCGATCACGCCCCCGCCGCGCTCCAGCACCAAAGCCGGTTCATCCAGCGAATCGAGCAAGGCAAATTCAGAACGCTGCGCGGCCAGGCTCAGCGCATCGGCGGCCCCGCTTTCCGGGAACAGGCCAACTTGCGTGCCGGCCCCGCGTGACATCCACAACAAAAACACCAGCCCGCAGGCGGCAAGCGTGATCAAGAGCAACGAACCGGCCTGCCCGGCAGTCGGCCCCGAGGCGATGGCCACCCCCGCCCCCAACACCCCCACGGCCAAACAGAGCCAGAACACAACCCGCATCCAATCCAGGGCGATCGCGGGCTTGCTCTGGGCATTTTGAGAATCAACGGCCATTTCACCCTATCCAATCGCCAGCGCCATGCGGCGGCATGGCTCGCGCGCAGATCGCAAATTGCATCATGACCGATTCGGTGCCCCGCGGCTGCGCTTTTGGTCGGCCATGCGCAGCACAAAGCCGATCACCTTGGCCACCGCCTCGTAATGCTCGCGCGGGATGGTTTGATCGATCTCGGCGGCGGCGAACAAGGCCCGCGCCAGCGGCGGATCTTCCACCAGGGGCACCTTTGCCGCCTTGGCCACTTCCCTTATGCGCTGCGCCACCTCATCGGCCCCCTTGGCCACGCACACCGGCGCGGCCGTTTCCCCCGGGACATAGCGCAGCGCCACCGCGTAATGGGTCGGGTTGGTGATGACCAAAGTGGCATTGGGCACGGCCTGCATCATGCGCTGGCGCGCCCGTTGGTAGCGCAATTGGCGGATGCGCTGCTTGATCAGCGGATCGCCTTCCGATTGGCGCAGCTCATCCTTGATTTCCTTTGGGCTCATGCGCTGGCGCTTGATATAGGCTTGGCGCGTGAAAAAATAATCGGCCGCCGCGACCAGCGCGAAGGCGATCACGCAGGCTGTCATCATTGCGCCGCCGCGCTGCTGAACGAGGGGCCAGAACGATTCCACCTCGAACAGAGCCAGGGTTTCCAGCGTGGCATCGCGCGGCCACAGCGCCCAGACGGCCGCCCCGCCGACAATGCACAGCTTGGCCAGCGCCTTGAGCAGATTGCTGACCGCCGCCGAGCCGAAAGTCGATTTGGCGTTGCTGAACGGGTTCAGCCGATTGAGATCGGGCTTCAGGCGCGTGGCGGTGAAGGTCGGCTGATCCTGGACATAGCGCGAAAACACCGCCCCCGCCCCCAGCGTCAGCGCCACCAGCCCCAGCAGCAAAGCGATGCGCAAGGCCGCATCGCCGGCCAAATGCTGAAGCGCCGCCGAATCGGGAGAAATCTCGCCCGCTTGTTCCAAAAACACCATCAGCCATTGGCCAAGCCTGGCAAAGCTGGGCCCGGCATAGGCCAACAGGCCAGCCATGCCGGCCAAGACCGCAAAGGCCGTGGCCTCGGTGGAATGGATGATATCCCCGCGCTTGCGCGCCTCCTCCAATTTCTTGGGGGTTGGCTCTTCGGTCTTTTCGTCCTGATCCGCGCCGCCCGCCATATCAGCGCAGCTCCGTGGCAAATTGCTGCATGCGATCGAGCCAGACCAGCATGCCCGATGATAACGAGAGCGCCAAAACCGCCAGGCCCAAGGCCACATTGAGCGGCAGCGCGGTGAAATAGACCTGAATCTGCGGGATCAGCCGGTTGAGAATGGCGGTGGCAAAGCGAAACAGAATGCCCGCGAACAGCAAAGGCGCGGCGATGCGCACGCCCAAGGAAAACGCATCCCCGGCCGCGCGCACGGCCCATTGCGCCGCATCCCCGGCCGGCACGGCGATGCCGGGGGGAAAGGCTTCGTAACTGCCCGCCACGGCCCGCAGCAAATCATGATGCAGGCCGGTGGTGAACATCATCACCACGCCCAGCAAGCTATAGAACAGGCCAAGGATCTGGCCGGCTTGGTTGATCGTCGGATCCTGGGTTTGGGCAAAGGCCAGGCCCGTTTCAAAGCCGGCGATTTGCCCGGCCGTGGTCAGCGCGCTTTGCAGCACGCGCGCCACCATGCCCAGCATCAAGCCGATGAGGATCTCCCCCATCAAGGTGGTGACCCCGCCAGCCAGATCGACCGGCTCCTTGGGCAGGCTGCTCGCCAAGGTCGGGGCCAACACCAAAGTCAGCATCAAGGCAATGCCCAGGCGCACGCGCTGCGGCACCATGGATTCGCCAAAGCCGGGCAGCAGCATGATCAAGGCCGAGATGCGCGCAAAAGCCAGGCACCCGCCCCAGATCTCGACACCCCAAAGCGTCATGGCGCAATACCGCCACGCATTTCAATACGCCGCGATCTTGACGAAGATTTCCTGCGTGAACCGGCCGAGCAAAGCCCCCATCAAGGGCAGGAACAACACGATGGCGATGAACATGGCCACGGTTTTGGGAACGAACACGAGGGTCTGTTCCTGCAATTGCGTCAGCGTCTGCACGAGCGAAACCAGAAGCCCGACAACGAGACCCACCAGCATGATCGGCCCGCCGATCAGCAGCAGCAACCAGATGGCCTCCCGGCCCAAATCCAAGGCTTCCGAACCGCTCATGGCTGCCCCTTTCTTTCCCCTCCCGCTTGATCCGATATGGTTAATGCCGCGTTAACCGTAAGATTTTCGGCCCGGCCCATCCGGGCGATCCAAAATTCATCCCCGCAAATCGAACGTCTTGTGTTAGATTTACGGGGATGATTCTCGCCCGCCGCCTCCAAACCGAACTGGAAGACCGGTTAACCCACCAGCCTGCGATCGTGCTGCTCGGCCCGCGCCAGGTTGGAAAGACCACGCTTGCCCGCGCCATTGCAGCGGCGCGTGGGCCCAAGGCGGTCTATCTCGACCTTGAGCGCGAAATGGATCTGCGCCGCCTCGACGATGCCGAAGCCTTCGTCAACGCGCATGCCGATCAGCTCATCGTCATCGACGAAATCCACCGGGTGCCGGGCCTGTTCCCGCAACTGCGTGGCTTCATCGACCACTTTCGCCGCCAGGGCCGCAAGGCCGGTCATTTCCTGCTGCTTGGATCGGCGGCGTTGGAGCTGATGCGGCAGGCTTCCGAATCGTTGGCCGGCAGGGTCAGCTATTTGGAGCTCAGCGGCCTCGACATCCTGGAGGCGCAAAATGCGGCGTCTCAGGCCGCCCATTGGGCGCGCGGCGGCTTGCCCGAATCGCTACTCGCGCCAAGCAACCACGCCAGTTTCCGCTGGCGCAAGGACTTCATCCGCTCCTATCTCGAGCGCGATGTGCCGCTGTTCGCGCCGCGCCTGCCGGCGGCGACGATCGGCCGGCTGTGGGCGATGCTTGCCCATGCCCAAGGCGCGCCGCTCAATGCCGCCCGGCTCGCCGCCAGCCTTGCCGTCTCGGTGCCGGCGGTGGCCCGCTATATCGACCTGCTGGTGGATCTGCTTTTGGTCCGACGCTTGGCACCCTGGACCGGCAATGTCGGCAAGCGCCTGGTCAAATCGCCCAAGCTCTATCTGCGCGACAGCGGCATCGCCCACGCGCTGCTGGATTTGCCGAGCTGGGACGATGTCGTCGGCCATCCCGTCGCCGG
>CAZAGL010000106.1:0-7399 GCA_964484435.1 uncultured Caulobacteraceae bacterium | reverse complement strand
TTCCTGCGCCAGTTCATCTACACCAAATGGGTGATCGTGGTGGATGACGATATCAATGCGCGCAATTGGAAGGATGTGATGTGGGCCATTTCCACGCGCATGGATCCGGCAAGAGATTGCACCATCATGGAAAACACCCCCATCGATTATCTGGATTTCGCCAGCCCCGAAAGCGGGCTCGGCTCCAAGATCGGCCTCGATGCGACCAACAAATGGCCCCCCGAAACCAAGCGCGAATGGGGCACGCAATTGCGCATGGAGGAAAGCGTGATCGCGCAGGTCACCCAGCGCTGGAAAGAATTGGGCTTGCCTGGCTCGGGAAAACCGATATGGCGGGAAGACAAATGAGGCCATGGGCGCGTGCCCGGCCGGCTCAATGCAAGATCAATTCGGGGATTGGCGCATGGATAAATTTGAAGCTGCTGGCCTTTATTCCGGGCTTGGCCTGATTTGGCTGCTGCTGCTGGGCATTTCGGTGATCCGCGGCCGGCAAACCAAGCAAATCGGCCTGGGCGATGGCGGCGATGCGCAGATGGAACGCCTGGTGCGCGCCCATGCCAATGCCAGCGAATGGCTGCCGCCGGGCTTGATCACGCTTTGGGGCCTGGCCTTGCTGCCCGCCGCCCCAGTTTGGCTATTGCACGCCGGGGCCGCGCCCTTGCTGATTGGCCGCCTGCTCCATGGCTTTGGGCTCAGCAAATCGAGTGGGGCCAGCGCGCCGCGCGTCATCGGCATGATCTTGACCATGACGGCTTTCGTGATTTTGGGTGCCGGCCTGATCTGGGCGGCCTTGAGCGCGGCATTCGTATAGCAAAGCGGCGTTGCGCTCTGCGCGCGCTTGGGTTATGAGGCTCGCTTCTTTGGGATTGTCATGCCCGCGCGCCCCTTTGCGGCGCGCGTTCGTATTTGCCCGCGCGCTTGGCTCAGGCGCGCGCAGGTGTTGGGAAAGGGTTTATCGTGGCGGACTTGGTCTTGTCAGTCGAGCGCCGCGAGCGCACCGGAACGGGCGGGGCCCGTGCGACGCGCCGCGAGCAGATGGTGCCTGGCATTTTGTATGGCGGCCCGCGCGGTGCCGTGCCCATCGAGCTGAAGCTGAAAGAACTGATCAAGGCCCTGCGCTCGGGCAAATTTGTCTCCCATTTGATCGAGATCGATCACCGCGGGGAGCGCCAGCCCGTCATTCCGCGCGCCATCCAATACCATCCGGTTTCGGATCAACCCATCCATATCGATCTTTACCGGGTCGAAGAAAACAGCCGCATCCGCGTCAGCGTGCCCGTGCATTTCATCAATCACGAGGCCTCACCCGGCCTGAAGCGCGGCGGCGTCCTCAATATCGTGCGCCATACCGTGGAATTGGAATGCCCGGCCGGCCATATCCCGGAAGACGTGGTGATCGATCTCACGGGCCTCGAAATCGGCACGGTGATCCACATTTCCTCGGTGAGCTTGCCCGCGGATGTGAAGCCGGCCATCCGGGATCGGGATTTCACCCTCGCCACGTTGGTTGGGCGCGGCGGCCCCTCCGGCGGTGCCGATGCCGCAGAGGATGGCGCGCCCGCCACCTGATCGCCCGAAGGGGGCTGAGCCATGCTGCTGCTGGTCGGCCTTGGCAATCCTGGCCCCGCTTATGCGGATAACCGCCACAATATCGGCTTCATGGCGCTGGATGCGATTACGCGCGCCCATGGCTTTGGCCCATGGCGCAAGAAATTTCGCGGGGAAATCAGCGAGGGGCTCATCGACCAGGTGCGCTGCCTGGCCCTCAAGCCACAAACCTTCATGAACGAAAGCGGCCGCAGCGTAAGCGAGGCGGCCGGCTTTTATAAGCTGCCCCCCAAAGACATCATCGTGTTCTACGATGAGCTGGATCTCGCCCCGGGGCGTCTGCGCATGAAAACGGGCGGGGGCGCGGCCGGGCATAACGGCATCCGCTCCATCGCCGCAAGCCCGATTGGGCCGGATTTTCGCCGCGCCCGCCTGGGCATCGGCCATCCCGGTGCCAAGGAAAAAGTGCATGGCTATGTGCTGTCCGATTTCGCGAAATCCGAACGCGATTGGGTGGCGCAGCTCTGCGCGGCCTGCGCCGCCGAGGCCCCTCTATTCGCCAGCGGCGAGGATGAGATCTTTCAGGCCAAGGTGCTGGCCCGCGCGCCTGCGGTCAAAAGTGCTGTTCGCCCCCGCCCAACCGAGGAATGATCATCCGCCATTTCGTCGCACGAGCCCAATCATGCCCTATTTGATCTTAACCTATTTGCCCTCCTTGCTCTGCGCCGTGCATGTCGTGCGCACGGGCCGGCCGATTTTTTGGCTGTGGATCGTTATCATCGTGCCCGGGCTGGGGCCAGCCATCTATTTCTTCGTGGAATGGCTGCCCGACCTGTTGCGCAGCCGCACGGCCCGCACGATCGGCCGGCAAGCCAAGGCGGCGATCGATCCCGATCGGGCCTATCGCGAGGCCAAGGCCGCTTTGGCCGATATCCCCAGCGTGCAAAATCGCCTGAAGCTGGCCGAGGCCTGCCTGCTCAGTGAGCGATTTGCCGAGGCGGAGGGCCATTTCCGCGAGGCCCTGCAGGGCATTCATCAAGATGATGCGACGCTGCTGCTGGGGCATGGGCGCGCCCTGCTGGAGCTGAACCGGCCGCAAGAAGCCCTGGCCCCGTTGCAGGCGCTGGAGGCGCAGGGGGCCCTGCAGGCCCCGCTCGCGCAATTGACCTACGCCCGCACGCTCGATGCCTTGGGCCAGCGCGATGAGGCCGAAGCGGCTTACCGGGCGGCCAGCATCCGCTTTGCCGGCCTGGAGGCCCTGGCCCGCCTGGCCGAGTTTCTCCAGCGCATTGGCAAGGCTGAGGAGGCTGAGGACGCCCGCCAGGAAATCGATCGCCGGGCGGCGCGCACACCCGGCCCCTTTCGGGCCGAAGCCCGGCGCTGGCGCGCCTTCGCCTACAAGAACAGCGCGCCGCAATCTGGCCCGGCCTGATCAGCCGCGCGATTCGCCCGGCCGATGCAGGGATGGGGGCGGCGGGGCTGCATCGGCCGGCTTGTTCTGTTCACGCGCTGCCTTGCGCCGCTTGAGGTTATCGCGCAGGGCCTGCGCGCGCGCTTCCTGCCGCTTTTGCTTGTCCATCCTCGCCCCTCACAGGCCAATCGCAGGCTGATGCCGAATTCCACTTAACAGCACCGCGCAGCTTCGCTATAGCCCCCGTTCCGGCCCGGCCGGAACGCTGCCGTAGCTCAGTGGTAGAGCGCATCCTTGGTAAGGCTGAGGTCGCGAGTTCAATCCTCGCCGGCAGCACCATGAAAATCAACGCTTTTGAGGCGTTCGGGCCGGCTGGAAGTGTGCAGAACAGGCCTTTTGTTCCGCCACTTTAACCGGCTCATGCCGTGGCTTGGATGAACACCCGTTCGCCCCACTGATTGATGCTCATGCCGGCCAGTTCGGCGCTTTTCGCGATGCGAGCGTGCAATTCCGGATCAAGGCGAAGCATCACTTTTCCACTATATTCGCGATCCGGCTCTTTGCCGATCTTGGCGCAGGCTTCGAGATAATCATCCACGGCTTCGCGAAAGGCCGCCCGGAGATTCTCGACCGTATCGGCGTGAAAACCGACGATATCATCAATCCCGGCGAGCTTGCCAAAGAGAATGCCATCCTCATCATCGTATTCGACGCGGGCGCTATACCCCTTGTATTTCATAACATTGCTCATGGGATCACTCCTAATCGAATCAGAAAAGCGCGGGCGGCACGGACCTGATACCGCTTCGCCTCCTTGGCGGGATGCGGACGATGAAAGGCGGCGACCGCACCATTCTTTTCGAATCGAACCCGCGAGCCATTGCCTTCGATCCGCACGCAGCCAACGCCAACAAGCAGCGCCTCGATCGAACTCCATTTGATCGTGCCAGATACGGGATCGGCGAACACAGCCTGGAGGGTCTTGGCATGCCGACTGATCATGCCGGCATATTATGATAGCACGCCATGTTGTGCAAGCATAAAATGCCATCACTCCTCCGGATCGACAAGATCGCGAATGGCCCTTCACCAAAGCGTTCCTTCGTACACGGCACGCCCATCGATCCAAGCCGGAAGTTCCCACCCGACGGGGCCATGCCCTTTCGGGAGCTGGACGGCCTTGAACGTGCGATTCGAGCGTGTGGGCCACAAGGCTGAGGTCGCGAGTTCAATCCTCGCCGGCAGCACCATGTTCTTGCCCAAAACTGCGCACAGCGCCCGGCCTGAACGCGATGTTAACCCGCCTCCCTTAAGGTCAATTCTTAAGTTCAGCGTGGATCGTGAAGGCATATCGATGAAAATCCTTCTGGCGGAAGACAATTTGGAAAATCGCGACATGCTGGCGCGCCGGCTGGAGCGCCGCGGCCACCAGGTGCTGTTGGCCGAGGATGGCTCGCGCGCCATTGAGCTCGCCAGATCCGATCCGCCCGATCTGATCTTGATGGATGTCAGCATGCCGGTGATGTCGGGCCTCGATGCCACGCGGGCCTTGCGCGCCGATCCCGATACCGCCCATCTCAAAATCATCGCGCTCACCGCCCACGCCATGGCGAGCGCCCGCGATGAATGCCTCGGTGCGGGCTGCGATGCCTTCGCCACCAAGCCGGTGGATTTTGCCGCCTTGATCGTGACGATGGACGAAGTCGCGGCCGCCTGATCGCTCCTTGCAGCCTCTGCGCTTTGGGCTAAACCGGCAGCGCCGTTGATACCAGATGCAGGCACAGGCCAACCAGCCCACCGATCAGCGTGCCGCTGATGCGGATATATTGGAGATCGCGCCCCACGCCCGCCTCGATGCGATCGATGACGGTGCTGGCATCCCAGCCCTGAACGGTGCGGGCCACGAAGGCCGCCACATCCCCGCCCCTGGCCCGCGCCAGCAGCATGGCCCATGATCTTAGCCGCTCATTGATGGCCTCGCGCAGGCCGCCATCCTCGAGCAAGGCCTGGGCCGCGGCGCTTGCCCCGGCCTCGATGCGCCGGCTCAATTCCACCTGCGAAGTGCGCGCCGATTGGCGCAATTCCTGGCGCAATTGCGCCCACACGCCATTGAGATAAATGGCCATTTCCGGGGCAGCCAGGATCGATTGCTTGGCCGCCTCGATATCCTTGCGCAGGCTTTCGTCCTCACGCAGGCTGACCAAGAGCGCTGCCAAAAACGCGCTGAGTTGGGCCCGCCAGGGGCCATTGGGGTTTTCGGCGATCTCGCGAATGCTGGAACGGATCGCGCCCAGCATGGCATCGGAGGCCTTGCGATCGACCGCAAACAACCGCGCTAGCCAGCCTGTCTCCTGGCGCACCCGCCGGCGGATTTCCTGTTCCTGCTCCTCCAGCAGCCGATGGCCGATGGCGGCCGCGCGCTCCAGCACGCGCTGATAGCGATTGCCGGCTGTCAGGAGTTGCAGCAGATCGGCCAGCGCATTCGCACCATCGAGGCGCTGCAAGCGGCCCAGTGCAAATTGGCCGATCGCCCGCTCGATCATCGGGTCATTGGCCAAATCCATGAGATGCGGCAGCGATTGCGCCATGCTGCGGGCGAACGCCGCCCGCCGCTTTGGCTGCATCAGCCAGCGGGCCGCGGCCCCGCACAGATCCACGCTTTGCAATTGCCGCTCGATCAGGCCTGGATCAAGGAAATTGCCCTCCAGAAAGCGGCCCAGCCCCTCGCCGATGCGATCTTTGCTGCGCGGAATGATGGCGGTATGAGGAATGGGCAGGCCCAACGGCCGGCGAAACAAGGCGGTGACGGCAAACCAATCGGCCATCGCCCCCACCGTGGCGGCTTCGGCAAAGGCGCGCACGAAGGGGATGGCCGGGTGCAGGCCCTCATTCAGCCGCGCGGCGATAAAAATGGCGAACATGGCCAAAAGCAAAGCCAGCGCCACGGCGCGCATGGCCCGAAGGCCCAATCGGGGCCGGTTCGTCTGGTCACGCTTTGCCGGTTTTGTGATCATGGAAGACGATTTACACGGCCCTGCCCGCGCCCGCCAGCAAGCTTGCCGCATTGCGCGGCGCGGGGAATCTTGCACGATGGCGCGATGGGCATATGCGGGATCGATGAGGCGGGGCGCGGGCCATTGGCCGGGCCGGTTGTGGCGGCGGCCGTGATCCTGCCGCGCAAGGGCCGCCCATCGGGCCTCGCCGATTCCAAAACCTTGAGCCCCGACGCGCGCGAAGCCCTCGCATCGCAAATCCTGGCCTGCGCGCATGTCGGGATTGGCCGCGCCAGCGTGGAAGAAATCGATACGCTCAATATCCGCCAGGCCAATCTGCTGGCCATGGGCCGCGCCTTCGCGGCGCTGAGCGCAAGCCTGGGAGCGGCCCCGGCCGGCGCGCTGATCGATGGCGTGGATCTGCCCGATCTGCCCTGCGCCATGGAGGCCATCGTGCGCGGCGATGCGCATGTGCCCAGCATTTGCGCCGCCTCGATCATCGCCAAAACCTGCCGCGACGGCGAAATGCTCCGTGCGGAAAGCGATTTCCCCGGCTATGGCTTTGGCGTGCACAAGGGCTATGGCACGGCACAGCATCTGGCGGCCCTGCGCCAGCTTGGCCCCTGCGCCTTGCACCGGCGCAGCTTCCGCCCCGTGATGGCGGCGCTGCACCGGGCGGGAGAGACATCATGACGCTGCGCATCTGCACCTGGAACGTCAATTCCATCCTGGCCCGCCTGCCGACGGCTTTGCAGGTCCTGGCCAAGGTTCAGGCCGATATCGTCTGCCTCCAGGAAATCAAGTGCGAGAGAGCGCGCTTTCCCCGGCTGGAGCTGGAGGAATTGGGCTATCATGTCGCGGTTTTTGGGCAAAAAAGCTATAATGGGGTGGCATTGCTCTCCAAGCATCGGCTGGAGGATGTCCGCATCGGCCTGCCGGGCGATGCCAGTGATGCGCAGGCCCGCTATCTGGAAGCCGTGATCAGCGTGCCGAGTGGGGCCTTCCGGGTGGCCAGCCTCTATGCCCCCAACGGCAATCCGCTGGGGACGGAAAAGTTTCCCTATAAACTGGCCTGGCATCAGCGCCTTGAGGCCCATGCCCAAGCGCTTTTGGCGCTGGAAGAGCCTTTGATTCTCGCCGGGGATTACAACATCATCCCGCGCGATGCCGATTGCTTTGATCCGAAGGCCTGGATGGGGGATGCGCTGTTCCAACCGCAATCGCGCGCCGCCCATCGGGCGCTGGAAAATCTTGGCCTGACCGATGCCTTTATGCAGGCCGATGGGCGCAAAAACCAATATACCTTCTGGGATTACCAAGGCGGGGCCTGGCCGCGCGATCGCGGCGTGCGCATCGATCATCTGATGCTCTCGCCGCAAGCCGCGGACCGGCTGCGCGGCGTGGAAATCTACCGCGAGGCGCGGGCGCTGGAAAAGCCCTCCGATCA
>CAZAGL010000105.1:0-7418 GCA_964484435.1 uncultured Caulobacteraceae bacterium | reverse complement strand
GCGATCAGGGCCCGCGCATCGGTCTCCCCCAGCGGCGGCGCGAACAGATACCCCTGCCCGCTTTTGCAGCCCAATCGGCGCAGATGCTCGCCCGTCTCGGCAAGTTCCAGGCCTTCCGCCACGGTTTCCAGCTCCAGCGCGTTCAGCAAGGCCAGAATATGACGCACGATATGGATGCCGCGTTCCCCGCGATGCACCCCCTGAACCAGTTCACGATCCAGCTTGACGCATTGCACCGGCAATTCCAGCAACCACATCAAGGAGGTGGCACCGGCCCCGAAATCATCGATGGCCACACCGATACCGGCCCGCGCCAAGGCCCCGATCACTTCATGAGCCCGTACCAGATCAGGCAGCACATCGTGCTCGGTCACCTCCAGCCGCAAGGCAAAGGGCGCGATGGCATACTTCTTGACGATTTCGGCCACGCGCCCGACCAATCCCTCCGAATAGAGATCGAGCCCGGGCAGGTTGACATTCAGCACCAGGCTTTGCGCCCCGGCACAGGAAGCGCGCCAGCCCGCAAAAATGGCCACGGCCTGTTCCAGCACCTGCCGGCTCAACGCGCTCAGCACATCCGGCGCTTCGGGCCTGGAAAAACTCAAGGCATCCTTGCTGGGCCAACGGGCCAAGGCCTCAAAACCGCGCAGCACGCCATCCTCCAGGCGCACCACGGGCTGAAACACCACGGTCAAAGCCTCAAAGCGCGTTTCCTTCATGGGCATAGCGGATCCATTCCAAGCCAAACCATCCGCGCTTCGGCGCGCAGGCACAATGCGCGGGCCCATAGCGGGCACGTGCGGGCTTTTGCCCCGCCTTATCCCAAAGGCGGCACGCCTTCTTGCATCAAGGCGAATAACAGATGATCGCGCCATGCGCCATTGATGCGCAGATACTTCCGGGCCCGCCCCTCCAGCGTGAAGCCCGCTTGCTGCAAAACGCCGATGGACGGCGCGTTTTCAGGCATGCACGAGGCCTCGATGCGGTGCAAATCCAAATCCCCGAAGGCAAAGCCAATCAAAGCCTGCACGGCTGCTTTTGTATAACCACGCCGGGCGAAACGCTCGCCCACCCAATAGCCCAAGGTGCAGCATTGCGCGGCCCCGCGCCGGATATGACGCAGGTTGGCCCCGCCAACGAGGGTGTCATCCTCGGCCCGAAACACGAAAAAGGCATGGGCGCGGCTCTCGCGCGCATCGGCCCGATAGCGCCGCACCTTGGCCAGAAAAACGGGCAATTCCAGCTCGTCCTCGGCCCAGGCCGGCTCCCAGGGCGTCAAGAAGGCTTGACTGTCACGGCGCAGCTGGGCCCAGGCGGCATAATCACTTGGCCTTGGCGGGCGCAGCACAACGGGGCCCTCGATCAGCCTGGCCTTGGCGCCCAAAACGGTTTCGAGGGGCCACAACACGGCGCTCACCCAAAGCGGGGGCAAAAGCCGCGCAAGGCCCGCGTCACAGCCTGGCCCGGCCCCAAGGCCGCCGCGCAGGCTTGCCCGCTGACCGCTTCTTGCGCCCGTGCCCGAACCATCGGGCCGGTGACGCTGCGGATCTGCGCCTTCAACGTCTCGAACGGCACCAGCGCGCCGAGTGTCAGCACATGGCCGGCCCGCACTTCGGCGCGCGCGCCAGCCGATTCCGCGCCCATCAGCACCTGCGCCGCCACCATGACGCGGGCCCTTGCCAATTCCCGCTCGCTGGGGCCGTTCTCGGCCAGATCGAGCAAAGCCGCGGCGCACAAATCCGCAACCTGGCCGACATCCTTGACCGCGCAGCCGGCCGTCACCAGGAGGCGCCCCACATCCTGATACAGATCAAGGAAGGCATCGATGCTATAGGCCAGGCCGAGCTGTTCGCGCACCTCCTGGAACAAGCGCGAAGCCATGCCCCCGCCCAGGATTTCGCCAAGCAGCCGCGCGGACATCACATCGCAATGGCCCAAAGCCGGGGCCGGCCAGGAAAACACCAAATGGGCCTGCTCGGCCCGGCGCGCCTCCACCAACAGCCCCGCCCCTGGTCGCGCTGGCAAGGTCGGCGGGCGCTGGCGCGCGGGCATGGCCCCAAAACGCTGCTCGGCGATGTCCAGCACTTCGCCGGCCTCGAAGCGCCCGGCCACCGACAGCACCATGGCGCTGGGGGCCATGAACGCCTGCTTGAACTCCCGCAGGGTCTCCACCCGGATCTGGGCCAATGTCTCAGCTTTGCCAAGAATGGGCCGGCCCAAGGGCTGATCTGGAAAGAGCAGGCGCTGGTGCAGCTCGAACACCCGATCCTCGGCGGAATCGAAGGCCTCGTGAATTTCCTGGATGACGACGCCTTTTTCCTTTTCCAGCTCGGCCTTCGACCAATGCGGCTCCAGCAGCATGTCGGCCAGCAAATGCAGGCTGGCCCCCGAATGTTCGGCGAGCGAGCGGGCATAATAGGCGGTGCGCTCAAAGCCGGTGCCGGCATTGGCCGAGCCGCCAACCGATTCGATCGCCTCGGCGAAGGCGCGCGCATCGCGTGTGCCCGCCCCCTTGAAGGCCATATGCTCAAACAAATGGGCCACGCCATTGATGGGGGCCGCCTCATCGCGTGCGCCAGCCTGGATCCACATGCCCAAAGCGGTGCTTTCCAGCCCCGGCATGGGATCGAGCACAATGCGCAAGCCATTGGCCAGGGAAATGACCTCCAGCCCCTCACCGGGCGCACCCGGGCGAAACACTGCGGGACGGGCAATATCAGTTCGGGCCATGCCCTTGCCTTTCTTCACGCAGGGACATGCGCAATCGCCCCCGGCTCACATGGAAGGCGCAATAGATGCCGATCAGGCCCGCGCCCAAGCCCCACCACGTCAGGGCATAGCCAAGATGGCGCTGCGGAGGCAAGGGATCCGCGCCGTGCACGAAGGGATTGGGCTCTGGCCCGTAATCGGCCGCGAAATAGCGCTTCGAGACCCGATCAAGGCCCACGCTCTTGGCCATGTCATCGAGCTGGATGCTGTAAAACCGCCGCTGAGCGGGCGCATCGGGGGCGCGAAAGCCTCCGGACGGCTTCGACGCACGCCATACCCCGCGCACGCTGTCCCGCAGGAAGCAAAAGGCGTTGCGCGGCGGCTCCAGGCCGGGCCAGAAGGCGATGTCGACAAAAGCCATGTCTTGGCCGGGCAACGTCACCGGCGCGAATACGCGCCAGCCCTGTTGGCCATCGCGCACGGCGAAAACAAACACGGCGCGGTTTAAATCGGGCATGACAGCCAATTCCACGATGTCAGAATGGGCAGAGCGCGCCGCCATTTTTTCCTCAAAGCGCCGCCATTGCCAGGCACCCAGCCAGATCAGCAGGCCAAGCGCCAAAAGGGCGCACACGCTCATGATCGGCATCGGGCGAAAATGCAGCCTCATCTCATGGGCCCTGACCATCGCGACGGTGGTGCCATTGCAGCGCGAACAAAATGGCCTTGGCCGGCGGCAACAGCGCCAGGCAAAGGCCAATGGCCAGGATGGCGACGCCGCCCAGGCTGATCAAGGGGCCGAGGCCCAGGCCAAAATTCAACACGAAGGCGAAGGGCACGGCCAGCGCGCCCACCAGGAACATCACGAAAAAGGCCGGGCCATCGCCGGAATCGGCCGCCTGGAAATCCGCCTGGCAATGGCTGCAGCCCGGCGCGATCTTCAGATATCCGGCGAACAAGGGCCCGATCCCACAGCGCGGGCACAGCCCACGCAGGCCCACGCGCAAAATGGAAGGCGCAGGCGCGCTCACTCCAGCGTCAAGCGCGGCGTGACATAGACGAAAGCGAACAAAAACAGCCACACCACGTCCACGAAATGCCAATACCAGGCCGCCGCCTCCAGCCCGAAATGCTTTTTGCTGCTCATGCCGCCGCTCAAAACCCGGATGAGGCAAACCAGCAAAAAGATCGTGCCGATGATCACATGGAAACCGTGGAAGCCGGTGGCCATGAAAAACGCCGAACCATAGAGATTGGCATTGCCGACACCGCCAGGGTTTCCAAAGCTGAAGCCGGCATGCAAATATTCATAGGCCTGCACGGACGTGAACAGCATGCCCAGCAACACCGTCAAAGCCAGGCCCGCCGCCGCGCCCTTGCGATCATTTTGCTGCAGCGCATGGTGGGCCCACGTCACCGTGGTGCCGGACAGCAACAGGATCAGCGTGTTGATCAGCGGCAGATGAAAGGGATCGAAGGTTTCGACATTCGGCGGCGGCCAGCTGGCCCACGCCTTGGTGAAGGCCTCATCCCACAGCGCCACCGACCAGCTGGCGCGGTGATCATGGAAGATCGCCAGCTCAAAAAATACCCAGAACCAGCCGGCAAAAAACATCACTTCCGAGGCGATGAACAAGATCATGCCATAGCGCAGGCCGATATCGACAACCGGCTTGTGATCGCCCTTGCGGCTTTCCTTGATCACATCGCCCCACCAGGCAAAGCAGGTGGCGCACAGGGCCGCGAACCCGCCGCCCAGCAGCCAGGGGCTTTTGGCCACCAGCAAGTGATTGCCGATTTGGGCCAGGAAACCGGTGCCATCGCTGGGCTGGACGAGGCCGCGCATATAGGCCACCGCCCCGACCAGCATGACGAACAAACACGTCGACGCGATGATCGGCCAGGGGCTGGGATCGACCAAGTGGAAATCGTGTTTGACGTCGCTCGAATGGGCCATTTTGGACAGTATTCCCCAAAAACGAATATGAAATCGGCTTAGCCTGCCTTGGCGCGCGCGCCAAGCACCTGCGCGCTTTGGCCGCGCTTATCACCAGGTTTGGCAAGATGGAAGGTGTAAGAAAGGGTCAAAGCCGGGATTTCCAACGTGTCCCAATCCTCGGCCAAGGCCGGATCGACATAATAGATCACCGGCAATTGCCGCGTTTCCCCGGGGGCCAGAGTTTGCACCTCAAAGCAGAAGCATTCCAGCTTTTGGAAATATACACCCGCTTTGTGCGGTGTGACATTGTAGGAGGCCAGCGCGCTGATCGGCTGCGCAGAAGTATTGGTCAATTCATAATAGGCGATGCTGGTTTCGCCCAGGCGCACATCCCGGCTGATCTGCTCCGGCTTGAAGACGAGGGGCATGCCGGGATCGATATTGGCATCCAGCCGCACTTGGATCGTGCGATCCAGAATGCGCGTGCTGGGGGCTGTTGCCACACGGGTTTTGCCGCCAAAGCCCGTCACCTGGCAAAATATGCTGTAAAGCGGCGGCGCGGCAAAGCCCAGGCCCAGCATGGCGCAGGCAACGCCCGCGCAGATCAAGGCCGTGCGCGTCCGCCCCCCAATGCTCATGGCCGAACCAGCCGGACCAAAGTGATCAGGTAAACCAGCACGACCATGCCGCCCAGGCAATATCCCAGAACCCGGCTGCGCTGGCGATTGGCCATTTGCTGTTGGCGATGCGGCTCATCTGGCTCACTCATCGGCCAATACCCAAAACAGGCCAAAACAGCCCAAAGCCATGCTCGATCAGCAGCGCGGCGAACACCAAAAAGAGATAGAGGATGGAAAAAGCGAACATGTCGCGCGCCGGGCGATCGCCAGCGCCATCGCCATCCCTGGCCCCATCCCCCGCCTTGGACAACGCCACGCGCATCGCCAAAACCAAAAAGCCGAGCCCGCCCAACAAGGCAACGCCCAGATATATCCAGCCGCCAAGCCCGATGGCCACCGGCACCAGGCCAAGCGGAGCCACAAGCAGGCTATAGCCCAAGATCAGGCGGCGCGTCGCCTTCGGCCCCGCCGTCACCGGCATCATGGGCACACCGGCGGCGGCATAATCCCCGCGCTGATACAAAGCCAGGGCCCAAAAATGCGGGGGCGTCCACAAAAAGATCAAAGCCACCAAGAGCCAGGCATCCAGCGGCACCTGGCCACCCGCCGCCCCCGCCCAGCCGATGGCCGGCGGCAAGGCCCCGGCCAATCCGCCGATGACGATATTCTGCGCCGTGCGGCGCTTAAGCCATTGGGTGTAAACCAATGCATAAAACACGATCGAAAAGGCAAGCAGCAGCCCGGCGATCACCCCGCCCGCCAGCATGGCCAAAATCACCGAGACCGCCGAAACCGTAAGGCCCAGCATCAAGGCCTCTTCACGCGCGATCAGCCCGGCCGGGATGGGCCGGGCCCGTGTGCGCTTCATGACCGCATCGATATCGGCATCGAACCACATATTGAGCGCGCCGGCCCCGCCCGCGCCGCCAGCGATGGCCAAGAGCAGCGCGAAGGCCAGCAAAGGATGCATTTGCCCAGGGGCCGCCACCAATCCCGCCGCGCCGGTAAACACGACAAGGGACATAACCCGCGGCTTCAGCAGCAGCAGATAATCCATGGCGCGTGCGGCCATTGGCTGGCCAGCCAGGGCGGCACCCGCATGCGCGTGCTGGCCCATGGATCAATGCCCCGCAGAATCGGTCATGCGCGGCAACTCGTTATATTGATGGAAAGGCGGCGGTGAGGACAGCGTCCATTCCAGCGTCTGCGCGCCCTCCCCCCAGGGATTGGCACCGGCCTTGCGCCGCGCGAGGAACATTTCCGCCAGCATGATCAGGAAGAACACCGTGCCAACAGCCGTGATCGCATAGCCGATCGAGGACCAGTAATTCCATTGCGAGAAACCAACCGGATAATCGGCGATGCGCCGCGGCATGCCTTGCAGGCCCAAGAAATGCTGCGGAAAGAAAATCAGATTGACGCCTAGGAACGTAATCCAGAAATGCAGCCCGCCCAATACGCCATTATAGCGATAGCCACTCATCTTTGGGATCCAATAATAGAAGCCCGCAAAAATGCTGAACAGCGCGCCCATGGACAGCACATAATGGAAATGCGCCACAACATAATATGTATCGTGCAGCACCGTATCCACACCGGAATTGGATAGCATGACCCCCGTCACGCCGCCCAGCGTGAACAAAAAGATGAAACCCATGGCCCACAACATGGGCACTTTGAACTCGATCGAGCCGCCCCACATGGTGGCGATCCAGGAGAAGATCTTGATGCCGGTGGGCACCGCGATGATCATGGTGGCCGCGATGAAATAGGCCTCCAGATCAAAGCCCATGCCCACCGTATACATATGGTGGGCCCAAACGATGAAACCGATAAAGCCAATGGAAACCATGGCATAAGCCATGCCCAGATAGCCAAAAATCGGCTTTTTGGAGAAGGTCGAAACCACATGGCTGATAATGCCAAAGCCTGGCAAAATCAGGATGTAGACCTCCGGATGACCGAAAAACCAGAACAAATGCTGGTACATGACGGGATCACCGCCCCCGGCGGCGGCAAAAAATTGCGTGCCAAAATTGCGATCCGTCAACAGCATGGTCAAAGCCGCAGCCAGAACCGGCAAGGACAGCAGCAACAAAAACGCCGTGACCAGTACGGACCAGGCAAACAGCGGCATGCGGTGCATGGTC
>CAZAGL010000104.1:0-7429 GCA_964484435.1 uncultured Caulobacteraceae bacterium | reverse complement strand
ATTCCATGCCCTCGCATGCCGGCTATATCAAATCGCATTGCGCGGCGGCTTAAGCTGGGCTCCTCGCATCAAGCGCATCGGCGTGCGGCGGGAAATTGCGCGCGCATCGTTCCACGAAATCATCGATGATGGCCATATCCACCCGGCTTTCCTCCAAGCCGGGGAGGCGCAAATCCTTGGGATATTGCCCATAGCCGCCGATCAGGCAGCACCAGGACACATCATGGTAATACCGGGCGATATCCTGGCGGCGCACTTCCTCGCGGATATCGCCCCCGGAAAACCAACAGGCAAAGATCTGCGCCAGGGAATTGGATAACTTCGTATTGGCGGCGTTTTCGATCCAATAGGGCGTATCGCCGCGCAAATTCATTTTGTAATGGCACACGATATAATCGCGCACGCCCTCAAAGCGGGCATTGATCAGGGCGTTGAATTCTTTCTCATGCTGATTGGTGAAGCCGCCCTGGGCAAATTTGGCGATGAAGGTTTCGATAGTGGATTGCACCAAATGCAAGGCCGTGGCCTCCAGCGGCTCGATAAAGCCCTGGCTGAGGCCGATGGCCAGGCAATTGCCGGCCCAATGGCGCTCCACGCGGCCCACGCGCATTTTCAGCGCGCGCGCAGCCACATCGCTATCGAGCAAGCCCAAAGCGGCGCGCAGCTCGGTTTCGGCCTCATCGGCGGTGCAAAAAGCCGAGCTGTACACATAGCCATTGCCCGTCCGGCTAGTCAGCGGGATGTCCCAGCGCCAGCCATGGCGCATGGCGATGGCCTTGGTGGCGCTGGCCAAGCCCGCCTTTGCCCGCGGAATGGGCATGACGACTGCGCTGTCGTTGAACAAATTCTCGGCAAACGGCACGAATTTGACGCCCAAAGCCTGCTGCAGGATCAGCCCGCGAAAGCCCGTGGCATCGATGAAGAAATCGGCGGCGAATTCCTCCCCATCGGCGCTGACCAGGCTTTCCACCAGGCCGTTCTCGCCCAGACGGACTTGGGCGATCTTGCGATCCAGGCGGTGCACGCCCAGCTTGGCCGCATGGCCAGCCAGGAATTGGCCAACCAGATAGGCATCGAAATGATAGCCATAGGCAATCTCAAATGGAAAATTTTCAGCGGCCAGCGGCGCAAGCTGCTTTTGCGCCAGCTTGGCCGACAGGAAAAAGCGATCCGGATGCGCGGCAAGATCAAAACCACGGCGGCGCAATTGAGAGTTAAAATGAAAGGCCGGGCTGGTATGGGCATCGATCGGCGATGGAAACGGATGAAAATAAGAAGCGCAACCCTCCGCATTCGACCAATTGTGAAAACTGATCCCGTTCTTGTAGGTTGCATTGCATTTGGGCATCCATTCCGCCTCGGCAATGCCCAGCGTCTTGAAAAACGCCTTCAATTGCGGGGTAGACCCCTCCCCCACGCCAACAATCCCCACTTCCGAAGACTCGATGACACGGATCTCGATGTTCTCTTCGCGCCAATGATGGGCCAGGAGGCAAGCGGCCATCCATCCGGCCGTGCCACCGCCCAGGATCACGATGCGAAACGGCCTGGAAGGATCGCGCGCCATGCTCATTCCCGCTTCACGTGTTGCCCGACATGGTGCCCGGTTCATTGCATCCAAGCGCCTGGGCATAATAGGCAAATGTACGGGCAATTCCATCTTCCAGCGCCACGTTCGGGGCAAAGCCCAGCGCACGGAGCCTGGAGATATCCATGGCCCGGCTCAGCGCCCCTTCGGGCTTGCTGGCATCGAAGCGCACCCCCTCCAGCCCGGCCTGCTTGGCGATCAGCGCCGCGATTTCCGCCACGCTGGGATTGAGGCCGCTGGCCACATTGATCGGCCGGGGATCGCCCGCCTGCGCGATCGCCATCAAGGCGGCGGCCGCGTCTTCGGCATGCAGCACATCGCGCCGGGCGCGCCCACTGCCCCACACGTCAAGCAGGCTTTCACCGTTTTGGCGGGCCGCCAACGCCCGGGCGATCAAGGCATGCACGAAGGTGGCGCGCTGGGGGTCAAAACTGCCGCCCGGGCCATAGATATTACCCAGAATGGCCGGCACATAGCACAGGCCAAGCTCGCTGGCGGCGGCCTCGCACAGGCGCATTCCCAGCAATTTGGCCCCCGCATAGGGCCGATGGGCCGGATCGATGCGGCCGATCGCCAATTGGCTCTCGCTGAAGGGCCCTTCCCCATCATCGGGATAGAGCGCGCTGGAAGCGGCGAATACCAGGCGCGCAATGCCCGCATCGGCTGCCGCGCCAATGCAATTGAGCGCAATCGCCGCGTTATCGCGCACATAAGCCAAGGGCCGGGCCAAATGATCGGCAAGGCCGCCTTGGGTGGCCGCCAGCACGAAGACCACGTCAAACGGGCCAAGGGCCAGCATGGCTCGCGCGGCCTGCGGCTCGCGCAGATCCCCATCGGCGCGCCGCCAGCCTTGCAGGCGCGCGCAGCGCCCAGACAATGCGCGCAGCAAAGCCGCCCCGATCAGCCCGCCCGAGCCGGCAATGAGCACGGATTTGTTTAACCAAAATGGCAAGGCGTTCACCGGGCCAGGGCTGTCTGCCCCAAATAGGAACAAGAAAACAGCGTGCTTGATCGCAAACAATTCTGATGTATGGATGCCCTTCATAATGTGAAGGAGCAGCTTTGTGAAGGCGGCATTGGTTTGTGGCGCGGGTGGATTTATCGGCAGCCATTTGGTTAAGCGTTTGAAGCGTGAGGGATTTTACGTTCGCGCCGTCGATCTCAAATTCCCTGAATATGCCGAAACCGAAGCGGACGATTTCGTTATCGGGGATCTGCGCGATCAATGTTTGGTGCGCGGCATAGTTAATCAACGATTTGATGAAGTTTACCAGCTCGCCGCCGATATGGGCGGGGCGGGATACATCTTCACCGGAGAGAATGATGCCGATATCATGCACAATTCCGCCACGATCAATTTGAACGTGCTGGATGCGTGTTACAAACGCAATATCAAGCGGGTGTTTTATTCCTCCTCGGCCTGCATGTATCCTTCCCACAACCAAGAAGATCCAGAAAACCCCAATTGTGCTGAAAGCAGCGCCTATCCCGCCAATCCCGATAGCGAATATGGCTGGGAAAAACTGTTCAGCGAGCGGCTGTATCTGGCCTATAATCGCAATCATGGCATGGAATGCCGCGTGGCCCGCTTTCACAACATATTTGGCCCCGAGGGCACGTGGCAGGGCGGCAAGGAAAAGGCCCCCGCCGCGCTTTCACGCAAGATTGCCCAATGCGAAGATGGCCAATCCATCGAGGTGTGGGGCGATGGCAAGCAGACACGCTCGTTCTTGTATATCGACGAGTGCATCGAAGGTATCTTGCGCCTGACACGCTCTGACTTTCAAGGGCCGGTCAATATCGGCTCAGATGAGATGATTTCGATCAATGACCTGGCGCGCCTGATCATTCAAATTTCCCAGCGCAATATTGGCATCAGCAATATTCCCGGCCCGCAGGGGGTGCGCGGGCGCAATTCGGATAATCGCCTGATCCAGGAACAGCTCGGCTGGGCACCACGCTTGCCGCTCAGGGCCGGGCTGGAAACCACCTATGCCTGGATTGCCGCGCAAGTGCGCCAGGCTTCCCATTCGCGCAACTGAAGGCGCATCAAAGTTCGGAGGGACAGCGCGGTCATGGCACGGGCAAAGCCCCCCTCTTTCACCAATATCTACCGGCACGGCTTCGTGCGGGCTGCCGTTTGCGCGCCCATCATGGCGCCGGCCGATCCGGCCGCCAATTGCGATGCCGTTTTGGCTTTGGCGCGCGAGGCCGATGCCAACAATGCGGCGCTGGTTCTGTTCCCCGAACTGTGCCTCAGCGGCTATGCCATCGATGATCTGCTGTTGCAGGCCACTTTGCTGGACTCCGTTGAGACCAGCCTGGGCCGCATCCTAGAACAAAGCCGCGCTTTGGCACCGGTTTTGATCCTGGGAGCCCCACTGCGGCTGGGCCATTCGCTTTACAATTGCGCCGTGATCGTGCAGCGCGGGCAAATCCTGGGCGTGGTGCCCAAAAGCTATTTGCCGAATTACCGGGAATTTTACGAAAAGCGCCACTTCGCTCCCGGCGATGCGGCGATCGAAACCTCGATCCATCTGGCCGGGCAGACGGCCCCGTTCGGGGCGCGGCTGCTATTCGCCTGCGAAAACTTCCCTGATTTCACCTTCCACGTTGAAATCTGCGAGGATTTATGGGCCCCGATCCCGCCTTCTTGCTTGGGTTCCCTCGCTGGCGCGCACATTTTGTGCAATCTCTCGGCCAGCAATATCACCATCGGCAAGTCCCAGGAACGCGAGCTGCTTTGCGATGCCCAATCACGGCGCTGTTTGGGTGCTTATCTCTATGCCGCCTCAGGCTTTGGCGAATCGACCAATGATGTGGCCTGGGATGGCCAAACCTTTGTGTTTGAAAATGGCGAAAAGCTGGCGCAAGGCGCGCGCTTTCTCACCCGCTCCAGCCTGATCTTCGGCGATATCGATGTGCAGCGCCTGGCGCTGGAGCGCTTGCGCGTTGGCACCTTCCGCGATGCAGCCACGCGCCATGGCCCGGCTTTGCGGGAATTTCGCCGCATCGCCTTTGCGTTTGCCCCCGATTTGACCAAAGAGCTACCGCTTTCGCGGGCTGTGCCGCGCTTCCCCTTCGTGCCCAATGATCGGGCGCGCCTCGATCAGGATTGCTTCGAGGCCTACCATATCCAGGTGCACGCGCTGATGACGCGCCTTAAGGCCGCGCGGATCTCCAAAGCGGTGATCGGGATTTCGGGCGGCCTGGATTCCACCCAGGCCTTGCTGGTCACGGCGCGCGCCTTCGATCTCATGGGCCTGCCCCGCAAGCACATCATCGCATTGACCATGCCGGGCTTTGCCACCAGCGCGCGCACCAAGAGCCAGGCCTTGGCGCTCATGCACGGCCTGAACGTGGACGCGCGCGAACTGGATATCCGCCCGGCGGCGCGCCAAATGCTGGCCGATATCGGCCATCCCTTCGCCGCGGGGGAGGCGCTCTACGACATCACCTTCGAAAATGTCCAGGCGGGCCTGCGCACCGATTATCTGTTCCGCATCGCCAATCACGAGGGCGGAATGGTGATCGGCACCGGCGACCTCTCGGAGCTGGCGCTGGGCTGGTGCACGTATGGCGTCGGTGATCAGATGTCGCATTACAATGTCAATGCGGGCCTGGCCAAAACGCTGATCCAGCATCTCATCGCCTGGTGCGCCGCCAATGGCCAATATGATGAGCCAACCAGCGCGGCCTTGGCCGCCATTTTGCACACCGAAATCTCGCCCGAACTCGTGCCCAGCGAAGCCGGCGCAAAGCCGCAAAGCACGCAAGACCGGGTGGGGCCCTATCCTTTGGTGGATTTTGCGCTGCATTACGTATCGCGCCATGGCCTCGCGCCATCGAAAATCTTGTTTCTCGCCACCCATGCCTGGGCCCATGCCGATCAGGGCGATTGGCCGGCCAATATCGCGCTTGGCGATCGGCGCGCCTATTCGCAGGCCGAAATCGCCAAATGGCTGCGCGTGTTCCTGCAGCGCTTTTTCGGGACCAGCCAGTTCAAGCGCAGCGCCATGCCCAATGGGCCGAAAATCTCTTCAGCCGGCGCGCTTTCGCCGCGCGGCGATTGGCGTGCGCCCAGCGATGGCAGCCCCCGTGCCTGGCTGGAAGAACTCGATGCCGCTTTCCCGCCGCCGCCATGAGCGGGGGCCGCATTTCAAAGCGAAATGACGAAGGTTTAACTTGTCTTGGCAAGCGGCGCGCGCACTTTGGGCTTATCGCTCATCGATAAGGAATTTGCCCATGCATGCTTCTGCTTTCGCTCTGGCCAGCGCCGCGGCTTTGGTCTTGACGCTTGCGCCCGCCCAGGCCGCCGACAAGGCCTCCAAGGATAAGGCCCCGCGCATCGAAACGCGCGTCGAAACGGTCCGCGTTGGCCCCGATGGCCAGATCGCGTGCAGCGGCGATAACGCGCTGTGCGATGCCGTGCGTGCGCGGGGCGGCCCCGGCCGTGGCGACGTGCGCCAGCTCATTCTGCACGGTGTCCCCGATGGCTTGCGCGGCTCCGGCGCGTTCGCCTTTTCGCCAGAAGCACGCGGGCCACGCTCCGTCACCCAATGCACGCGCAGCGAAGCCAAGGACACCGCCCCCGGCGAAAAAACCTATACCTTGACCTGCACCGAGCGGCAGATCGGCGAAAACGAAGTGGTCTTTCTGGATCGCAATGGCCCGGGCTTTGCGTTCGCACCGCCTGCCTTGCCAGCGCCCCCGGCCCCACCCGCACGGCCCTGACGGCACGGGGCGCGCCCGGGTGATTTGATTGCGCCACGCTTTGGCGATACGTCAACGCGTGCGCGTGGGCGTGGCGAAATCGGTAGACGCATTGGGCTTAAAACCCAATTCCAGTCATGGAGTACGGGTTCGAGTCCCGTCGCCCACACCAGGATCAAAGCATCGGCTCTTCCAGCAAAGCGGCGATCAGCCGGCCCATGTCGGCGCGCACGCGGGCGAAATCGGCATTTGGCTCCAGATTCGCCTCATTCATATAAAGGCCCCGGCACAGCTCCAGCTGGATGGCATGGCGGCCCGCTTGGGGCTGGCCATGGATTTCCGTGATATGCCCCCCAGCGAAGGGCGCATTGCGCGCTACGCGATAGCCAAGATGGCGCAGCAAGCCCTCGACGCGGGCCGTCAAGCCCGGCTTGGCCGACGCCCCATATCGATCCCCCAGCACGATATCGGGCGCCTTGGGGCCGCGCACGGCGCTGGGCATGGAATGGCAATCCAAGAGGATGGCGCCGCCGAATTGCTCCTGCGTCGCGACGAGCAAGGCCTCCAGGGCCGCGTGATAGGGGCGATAGACCCAATCCAGCCGCTCGCCGGCCTCTTTGGGGCACAATTTGCCAGCATAAATCTCGCGGCCATCGCCAGCAATGCGCGGGATCACCCCCAGCCCCGCCTGCACGCGCCCGGATGCGGCCTTGGCGGGCAAAGCCAGCGGGCCGGAAAACATGCCCGCATCCAATTCCTCGGCATGGCGATTGAGATCGACATAAGCCCGCGCGATATTGGCACACAGCAAGGGCGCGCCCAAACTGGGGGCGGCCGAAAACAACGCATCCACATAAGCATCTTCGGCACGGCGCAAACTGCGTATGTCCAGCCTTGAGCGGCAAAGCATGGCCCCAGGGTAGCAGCGCCCCGAATGCGGAGAGGCAAACACCACCGGGCCGGCTTTGCGCAGCGGCTCGATCAGCAAAAAGGGCGGGGCCTCGGCGGGGCCATCACTGAAGGTGCCCAGCTTGTGGCGCGCATCGTGGGCAAAGCTGATCGGCTTGGGATCCATAAGCGCAGCTTCCAAGGCTCTGATGCCGGCGTCAATTGCCCATATCGCGATTG
>CAZAGL010000103.1:0-7480 GCA_964484435.1 uncultured Caulobacteraceae bacterium | reverse complement strand
GCCGGCTCGGCGGCGGCGGCCGGCGCGGCGAATTGCGGTGCAGGGTTAGGGGCCGCCGCCGGAGCAGAATGGCTCTTGCGCTGCGGCGCGATGGATTCGCCGATCGCCGATCCCGCCAAATAATGGCCCTCGCCATCCAATTCCATGCAACGCAGGCACACCGTCAACATGGCGAAGCCAGCGGCAAAGCCCAACGGGATTTTCAGCAGATCGAGATTGCTGAACGTGTTCCAGGCGGCGTGCAGGCTGGCCGATACCAGCAGCAGGCTGACGATGGCGCGCGGCGCGTGGCGCGGATGGCGCAGCGCCAAAACCAGGCCAAATCCGGCAATCGCCGCATAGGCCCCATGGCCCAGCAAAAAGCGCAGCAAGCGCGGCACCAGCAATTGCAAGCCCTGAACAATGCCGGCTTGCGCCGCGAAGAAGATCTGGGCTTCACTTGGCAGGTTTTGCAATTGTGCGAGCCATTGCGTACCGATTTCACTGATTTGATTGGGCACATATTGCCCGACCGTCTCGACATAAACAAAAGCGGCGGCGCTCGAAAAGCAGACCATGAGCAATGTGGTGGGCCGCGACATGTCCAGCCGCTTGGCCCAAGCGCCCGCCCAGGCTTGTCCTGCGGGGCGCTGCAGCAGCCAGCGGCGCGCAAAGATGGCCATCACGACGGGCAGGATTTTGAAACTGTCTTCGGCCAGGCCGGCGCTGAAAAAATTGGAAGCAAATTCCCGCAGCCACCCAAATGGCAGAAATTGGGCGTTCTTCAGGGCATCGCCAGGCAGCAAATCGCGCCAGAACCACAGCCAAAGCCACATCGGGGCTTGCAGGCCTGCCACCCCAGGAACGGGGAGAAGCGGCAGTTTCATTAGCACAACAACAAATAAAAACACGCCGCCGAGCGTGATCAAAGAAATGTCGGAGCGCAGGAAATGGCGCAAGACCAAAACATAAGTGACCAGAATGATGGTGGCGAGGCTATCGATCAGCAATTGCGGGCTGGCATCTTCGCCCAGCAGCAAAGCGGCCAGCACCGCCACGGAAGCGATCAGCCAGAAGGTGCGGCTGCGGCTCCAGGCCGCTTTGGTATTCATCCACGGAAACAATTCCGCCGGTGTCAGGCGATCATTTGGGCTTGGGCCCGGATTGTCCACCATCATTTCCCCCAGATTTTGGAGAAGAGCCTAGCTTGGACTTGGGGGTTTGACTAGGCGCGGTCGTTTTGTTCTTGGAATTTGATGGATCTGGTTCAGCCTGGCCGGGCGCGGAAGCGGGGGAAGCTATTGGGGGCTTTGGACGCAAGACATGCTGGCCGACGAGTGCCGTGAGCAGCAGCACGATCACCAAAACCAGCCAGCCGCGCGCGGCTTGGCCTGCTTGGCCACGATGGGGAGGCAAGCCGCCAATGGCCTTGCCGGCAGCGCTTGGCGTCAGGGCGGCCAGCGAGATATCATCGCCGCTGCCTTGCGCCGAAAGCGCGGCCAAATCCGCTTCCAAAGCGGGCAAGGCCAGCCCCGCCGCGATGCGGTCCAGCAGAGCGACTACCGCCGCTTCGACCGCAGCCGCATCGGTGAAGGATTTGGCAAAGCCATCGCTGGTCAGGCACACGGCCCGCCAGGGCGCGAGCGCGGCAAAGCGGGCCACCTCCAGCGGCTGCGCCTCGCACAATGAGGCGGTTTCTTCGCCTTCGCGCGCATCGGTGGCGATGGGCTTTAGGATCGCCCCGCCGGCCGCGCCCCGGATCAACAGATCGCCATCCCCCAGTTGAAACGCGAGGCCCCCATCCGGCCACACGAGCGCCGCAACCAACGTCGCCCCATAAGGGCCGAACGGGCCAAATCCTGCCTCGTGCGATTGCATTTCGAGGGCGCGATCCAAGGGCGAAACCGCGATTGCCGCCTCGACCTTGTCGCGCCAAAGCTGCAAAACCTGGGCAAAAATCTCGCGTGCGCTGGCCTGCGGGGCGGTTTGCAGGGCCGCTGGGCGGGCCCGCCAGGCGGCGCGCATCTCGGCCAGGCAGGCCTCCACCGCAAAGCGCGCGCCATCGGCGCTGCGCGCATGCAGGGCGGCCCCATGGCCATCGGAAATGGCCAGCGCGAAGACACCATCGCCGAAATCTTCCCAGCCGGCAAAATCTTGATTGGGCGCACCACGACGGATATGGGCCGCACCGCGCGCGCTGGCGCTGATCGCGAGGCAAACCTTGGCGCTCATTGCAGGATGCGCCCGGAAATGGTGGGCGTGAAATGCAGCACCCCGCCTGCGTGGAGGGGGGCGAGGCCGGCGGGCGGGATATCTTGCGATCGGCCGCCGGCTTCGCAATGCCAGACGAGATCCGAGACATTGCGCAACACACGCTGCGCCCCATCGGCCAATTCGACCCGGCCGATCACACCATCTTGCACGCCGCTTTTGCTGAGGCCGAGCAGCCCGCCATGCACGCGCGCCCCCGGCGATAGCAGCAAGGCGCGCCGGCCGATCTGCATTTTCGCCTCGGGGGCCAGAGGCTGCGCGCACCAGCCGCACTGCGCGGGGCTGGCATCGCAATGGGGGGTTTCAAAGCCGCAAACCGGGCAATTGAGGCAGCCATCGCGCAGGATTTGCAAAGCCTCCAGCCATTCGGTTTCGATCACCCGCGCGCGCGGCGTGGCCAGGCCCGGCCCGAAAGCCCGCAAGAACAGCCCGCGCAAGCCTGGCGGCAAGGCGGCCCAGAGCTTGGCCTGGGCGTCATGCAGGCCGGGCAGGGGGCCGTTGGCCGGATTTTCGGCATCGAACAGGAAAAGCGGCGCGGTGCCAAAGACAGCCATTTCCTCCTCGGGGGAGAACATGGCAAGCTTGGCCACAGCCCGGCCTTCCAGCGGGTGGCAATAAAAGATTAGGTAAAACAGCAGCACGGCCAAAGCGTGCAGATCGCTATCGGCATTGGGGCTGGCCGTGCCGCGGACGATTTCGGGGGCCATGAATTTCGGCGTGCCGCTGATGGTGGCCTTCGCCCCATCGACATCGACATTATCGTTATCGCAAATCAGCACAGAAAGCGATTCCGGGGCCAAAAAGATCGCGCCGAAATTGATATCCTGATAGCACAGCCCGCGCGCGTGCAGGCTGAAAAAGCCGGCGGCGATCTCCATGCCGATGGCCACGCGATCGCGCAAAGGCAGGCTGAGGCGTTCGCTGGGGCGCTGCGAGAATAGCCGTGCCAGCTTGTGATAGGCCAGCGGGCGCAGGCTCATCACATAGCCGAACCCGCCGGCCGGATCCGCCGCGACCGCCATCGGCCACAAAAACCGGCTATCGGGGGCACCGCGCTCCACGGCCCGGCAAATGCGGGCGCGCAAATCGGCATCGGCCGCGATATAGGGGTGATACCATTTCAGCGCGCAGGCCCGCCCATCGAGTTCGGCGTGGTAGATCGCCCCCTGGGAGCCGGCATCGAGATAGTCCAGCACCCGGCAATGGCGCCCCGACGGCTCGATGCGCAGGCGCATTTCAGGTGGGAGAATTTGGAACGAAACGGCCAAAAAATTTCTCCTATGCCTTGGCCTGTGGCAAGGCAGACTGGCCTGAGTGTGGGGAGCGGGTCTTTGGGTGTCAACGCATGAGAGATGATGGGTTTCCTGTGTTGGTGGGCGTGGGTCAGGCCATGCGAAACTGGCGCCCGGGCGATGGCCCTGCGCCCTCGCCGATGGGCATGGCCCATCTGGCCGCTTTGGCCGCCCTCAAAGACGCCAATGCCGGCCTCATCCCCGTGATCGATTGCGTGATGTCGGTGCGCACCATGAGCGATTCCTTGCCCGCAAAGCCCGCCCCGCAGGGGGCCTGCGCCAATCCGCCGCGCACCTTGGCGGCGCTTTTGGGGGCAAAACCGCGCCGCGCGATTTATGGCTGCGCGGGCGGGGAGACGCCCCAGGCTTTGCTGGCCGAGGCCTGCGGCATGCTCCACCGCAAGGAGGCGCGCTGCGTGTTGATCGCCAGCGGCGAAGCGATGGCGGCGCAAAAGATGGCCGCGCGCGCGGGCATGGATCTGGATTGGCGGGCCAGCGCGGACGGCCCCTTCGAAGATCGCGGCTTTGGCGCACTCTTTGTCAGCGGCCAGGAGATCCGCCACGGCATTTCCTTGCCCGTGCAGGCCTATGCGCTGATCGAGCACGCTTTGCGCGCACGGCTGGGGCGCACCCGCTCGCAGCATGTCGAGGCCATGGCGCAGCTGTTCGCGCCGTTTTCGCGGATCGCGGCCGGCAATCCGTTCGCGCAGTTTCCACAAGCGCGCACTGCCGATTTCCTGGCCAGCATGTCCCCCGAAAACTATCCGCTCGCCGATCCCTATCGCAAATGGCTAATTGCCCAAGATCGCGTCAATCAAGGCGCGGCCGTGTTGCTGATGCGAGCCGGCGATGCGCGCGCCGCCGGCCTTCGCCAGGAACACTTCATCTATCTGCACGGGCAATCCGAGGCGGTGGAAAAACGCATGATTCTGCGGCCGGATTTGTCGCGCTCTCCCGCTTTGGTGGGGGCCATGCGCGCCGCGCTGGACAGCGCCGATCTGCGCATCGAGGACATCGCCCATTTCGATATCTATTCCTGCTTTCCGTGCGCGGTGTTCCTGGCCATCGAGGCGATGGGCCTGGCGCATTTCGGGCAAAAAGGCAGCCGCGATTTTGTGCCCGAAAATGCGCACGACTTAATAGACATTGCATCGAACCCAGCGAAACCCAACTTGGATTTCGCTGACGATGCAACAGATTGGCCCACCCGCGCTTGGACGATCACCGGCGGCTTGCCGTTTTTTGGCGGGCCGGGGAATGCCTATGCCCTGCATGCCATCGCCGAGATGGCCATGCGTTTGCGCCGGGATCGCGGCGCGTTTGGCCTGATCAGCGCCAATGGCGGGTTCTTGTCGAAACAGGCGATCGGCATTTATGGGGCCAATGCGCCCCGCGATTGGCAGCCGGTATCCAGCGCGGGGCTGCAGGCCGCGCTCGATGCCGGCCCGGACATGCCGGCGCTTGCGGGCGATGGCGAGGCTTTGATCGAAAGCTATACCGCCGCGCAGCGCCCCGATGGTGGGGTGTTCGCCTGCGTCATCGCCCGCAATGGGATGGGCCAACGGGCCCTGGCCAAGGCCCGCCGGGGCGATGCCGAAACGGTTCGCGCCTTGAGCACGGGGGCCGATCCGATCGGGCGGGCCGTGCACATCCAGCGCGAAGGCGATGACACCTATTTCCGCTTGGTGTAACCCAGCCTCAAAAGGCCGGAACCACCGCGCCCTGATAGGTGCGGGTGATGAAGTTTTCTCGCGGCATCCAGGTTATCCTGCGAACGCGTTGCCAAGGCGTTCGTATTGAGCAGGAAAGAGCAGAAAGTTTCGGCAAGTGTGTTGACATTGACTCAATGCTCGGTCATGTTGTTTTTGAGGTAAATTACAAATTGGCAATTGTTCCACTGCAAGTTAATTTATTCAGTATACCTAAATCAATTTGCGCTCGATATCAATAGGGTGCACATTAGCCTTCATTTGAAGGCATAGGCAAATTCAATGCATATACAAAAAACTAAACACCTCCAGCGCCGCGCCCCGAGCATGAGATCGATGCGAATACTGTGTGTCACAATGCGTAGCTCCAACTTGGTCGGCCTCATTGCTGGCGCTGTCTTCTTCAGCACATGTGCCGCATTTGCCCAGCAGCCAATACCAGAAGATGAGATTGTTCTGGAGCATTACCCTTCGTTCTCGCGATCCGTCACGGTTTTCGAGGCGACCAACCTTTCGAAATCATTTGAGATCAGACTAGAAAGAGATGTTTTGCGTGAGCCGAACATGCAACTTTCGTATGTCAAGATCAATGGGGCTGTGTTGACAAAAGATGAAACAGTTAAATTGTCATCAAAGTTGGCGGAAATGGATTTCGTCCGCATAGGGTCTGTTAGCTGCATTCCTCGTGCTCATGACGAGAGCCTATGTGAGTATCGCTTGAATTTCGAGGCGGAACCGATATCCAGGACCGTAGAGGGATCTCTGTACTGCGATTGGCGTTTCGCTCCAGATCGACGAGAAAACATAATTTGTAGCAAAAGACCATAACTGCTTGCGGATTGTTGGGCGCACGTGATCGTCTGCATCACTTGTGCTGAGCCAGTGTGGGGCAATAGCTTGCGGGCACGATCTAAAAGGCCGGCACCACCGCGCCCTGATAGGTGCGCGTGATGAAGGCCGCCGTATCGGCTGACGTTAGCGCCGCCGCGAGTTTGACCACGCGCGGATCATCGCGATTATCGGCCCGGCCGACAAGATAATTCACATAAGGCGAATCCTTGCTTTCAATGAACAAGGCATCGCGGGCGGGATCCAATTTGGCATCGAGCGCGTAATTGGTGTTGATCACCGCCAGATCCACTTGATCGAGCACGCGCGGCAAGGTGGCCGCCTCCAATTCCTTGAAACGCAGGCGCTTTGGATTCTCCGCGATGTCGGAAAGATCGGCCAGGGCATTGCGCGGATCGCGCAGTTTGATGAAGCCGGCGCTTTGCAGCAAAAGCAGCGCGCGCCCCTCATTCGAGCGCTCATTGGGGATGGCGATCTGCGCGCCTTCGGGCACGGATTCCAGGCTGGCATGCTTGCGCGAATAAACGCCCAATGGCTCGATGTGCACACCAATGATGGGGATGAGATGAGAGCCGCGATCTTTGTTGAATTGCTCCAGATAAGGCAAAGTCTGGAAATAATTCACATCGATCTGCTTTTGCTCCACCTGGACATTGGGCTGAACATAATCGTTGAACACCTTGATATCGAGGATCAATCCCTCGCGGGCCAACGCGGGCGCGATATGTTCCAGGATTTCGGCATGGGGGATGGCCGTGGCCGCGACGATCAGATGCTGGCCAGACGGCTTGGGCGCTTGGGGCTGACAGCCCAGGCCGGCCAGGCAGGCCGCCAGCACCAAGAAAAGCTTAGCCAATCGCGTCATGCGCCATTCCCCTCAGCGGCGGCTGAAGCGCGCCACCATGGCATCGCCCAGCGCCTGCACGGCTTGCACCAAGCCCAGCAGCAGCAGCACCGTAACCACCATCACATCCGTCTGGAAGCGCTGATAGCCAAAGCGCACCGCCAAATCGCCCAGCCCGCCCGCGCCCACCACGCCGGCCATGGCCGTGTAGGAAACCAGCGCGATGGCCGTCACCGTCGCGGCGGCGATCAGGCCGGGATTGGCCTCGGGCAGGAGGGCCCGCAGCACGATTTGGCTTGGGCTCGCCCCCATGGCCTGCATGGCTTCGAGGATGCCGCGATCGACCTCGCGCAGCGCGTTTTCAACCAGCCGGGCATAAAACGGGGCCGCCCCAACGACCAAGGGCGGAATGGCCCCTTGCACGCCCAAAGACGTGCCAACGAGGGCCAAAGTCAGCGGGATCATGACGATCAGCAAGATGATGAACGGCACGGAGCGCAACATGTTGACGAGGAAAGACAAGGCCCCGTGCAGGC
>CAZAGL010000102.1:0-7484 GCA_964484435.1 uncultured Caulobacteraceae bacterium | reverse complement strand
CAGTTTCGCGTGCGCGGGATCGAGGCCTTGCGGGTGATCGATGCCTCTGTCATGCCCACGCTGGTGGGCGGCAATACCAACGCGCCCACGATCATGATCGCGGAAAAGGCAGCGGATCTGTTGCGCGGGCGCGACCCGTTGCCGCCGGAGGATGTACCGGCCAGCGCCCCCGCACGGATCGGCGTTTAGGGGGCATCACGCAGGGTGGGCAGGCCGGCTGGGGCATTCGCCTGATGCAAATCAAAAAAAGGTGTTCGCCAGTTCAATTCTAGGTTGCTGGGGTGGATAGCCAGTTTCTCAATTAACAAGGGCAATTTTGCGCCAATTCTAGCTTCGATTGGCGCGACATCTGTGCCCATCATGTTTGAGTTCGACTTTTCCATCGGCGGGGTGGCCAGCAAAATATCGTGTTTGATTTGCGGGCGAATATCAAACTATTGCCCCTGCGCACTGCATTAAGGGATTGACTTGCCCGGCGAGCACCGCTTTGTCCTTGTGGATGAAGATTGTCGGCAAGGCTGCCAACATGGGCGATTACGTGACAGACGAAGCCGAACAGCGCGCGGCGGGCGATGGCCTGCTTGCAGGGCGCTCGATCGTGGATGGCCGCTTGGTCTATCCCATGCCCAGTGGCGCGGATGCGGCGGGCTATCAGCCCGTCATGCTGGCCCGAAGGGGGCGGCTGTTTTCATGGGCTTTACAGCGCCGCCGCGCCAAGGGGGCCGAGGCCGAAGAAAGCGCGGCTGCGGAAATCGCCGTCGGCTATGTCGAATTGGATGGGCAATTGATGGTGGAGGGCCATCTTCTGGTGGAAGATGTGGCGCTGCTGCACAAAGGCATGCTGCTGGAATTGACCATCGAAACCGATGAAACGAGCAAAGAAAGCCCCATCTTTTCTTATGCTTTCAGGCCCGTGAGCGATTAGCCAGGCTGGGATTGGCCCCCTTGGAGAGGCGGTCAAACGCCAGCAAATCGGCGCACAGCGCTTCGATGTCGGCGAAGGGGATCATGTTGGGCCCATCGGATGGGGCCTGATCAGGATCGGGATGGCTTTCGAGAAAGATGGCCGCCACGCCGATGGCCGCCGCCGCCCGCGCCAGCATGGGCACGAAGCGCCGCTCCCCGCCGGATCGATCCCCCAATCCGCCCGGCTGCTGCACCGAATGCGTGGCATCGAACACCACGGGCGCGCCAAATTCCTTGAGAATCGGCAAGGCCCGGAAATCATTGATCAAAGTGTTGTAGCCAAACGATACCCCCCGCTCGCAGGCCAGCACATTGGCATTGCCGGCCCCGGCGATTTTTTCCAGCACATGGGCCATATCCCAGGGGGCGAGAAACTGGCCCTTTTTGACATTGATCGGCTTGCCGGTTTTGGCGGCTGCGATCAGCAAATCGGTTTGCCGGCACAGGAAAGCGGGGATTTGCAGCACATCGGCAAAGCTGGCCACGATGGCGCATTGCTCCGGCAGATGCACGTCGGTGAGCACGGGCACGCCCAATTTTGCGCGGATTTCCTCAAAAACCGGGCCGGCCTGATCGAGGCCCATGCCGCGCGCGCCGCTGAGGCTGGAGCGATTGGCCTTGTCAAAGCTGGTCTTGAAGATGAAAGGGGCCCCAAGCCGCCCGAACACCTCTTTGAGGAAATGCGCGCATTCCAAAGCGTGGGAGCGGCTTTCCAGCACGCAGGGGCCGGAAATGAAAGCCAGCGGCAAGGCATTGCCGAGGGTGAGATCGCCGATCGACACAATGGGGTTCAGGGCATGGCGCATGAGCCCTTCCTACAGGGCCTTGGGGCAAGGCTCAACGGCGCGCGCCGCACAATTTTGCCATCTTGCCCTTGGGAGAAATTGGATAAACACTGAAGGCGGGCGGTTAGGGAGGCTGCGTTGGCGCGAAATGACTGGTTGCGCATCCTGTGCATGATGCTGGCGTGCGCGCTGGCGGCCTGCGGGCCGCGGGCCAAGGATTTGCAAGCCGGCGAAAAGGGGGAAGTGGCCAAGGTGCTGGATGGCGATACGCTGGAGCTGAAAAGCGGCCTGCGCGTGCATCTCGTCAGCATCGAGGCCCCCCGCGAAGATGAGGCACTGGCCAACAAGGCCCGCGATGGCCTGCAGCGCCTGGCCGCGCAGCGCGCCGTGCGGCTCTATTATGGCGGCACAAGCCGCCTCGCCGCCAATGCCCGCAATCCCAACGAGGCGGCTTTGGCCCATATCTATGTCCGCACCGAGGGAGGGCGTTGGATCTGGGCGCAAGAAGCCATGCTGCGCGATGGGCTGGCGCGGGTGCATACCCGCAAGGACAACAGCGCCAGAGCCGAGAAGATGCTGGCCATCGAGGCGCTGGCGCGCCGGGAAAAGCGGGGCCTGTGGGCCGCGCCGGCTTACCTTGTGCGCGCGGCCGATAAGCCGATCGAGCCGGGCGGTTTTGTCCTGGCCGAGGGCAAGATCATCAATGTGGGCGAAAGCAAAGGGCGCGTGTTCTTGAATTTCGGGGAGGATTATCGCAGCGATTTCACCGTGATGATCGCGGAGGAAGATCTTCCCAATTTCAAGCCCCCTTTCGATGCAAAAGCCTTGGCCGGCCAGCGCGTGCGGGTGCGCGGCTATGTCAGTGATCGCGGCGGGCCGTTGATGCGCATCGATCACCCGGCCCAGATCGAGCTTCTGGGATAGGCAGTTTCCGCTTTGTGGAGAAGCGGTTTGGAAATCCGCACGGATGCGTTAAGAGGGCGTTAACGCGGAGGCGGGTGATGACGGGGATAAATCGCGTCGATGAATGGTTCGCTGCGCAGCCGCAGGAGCCAGCACCGGATGGTGGCGGCGATCCGCGCGCGCGCCAGGATTTCGCGCCCGGTGCCCTGGTGGAGCGGCGCAATATCGTTTCCATCGGCATCAGCGCGTTCCTGTTTGCTTTGGCCATCGGCATGAGCTGGCGGCTTTTGCCGGCTTTTGCCGCGCGGTCCAGCAGCGCGCATATGCTGGCGACTTTGAGCTGCGCTTTGCTGCTGGCCTTGTTGGGCTGGGTTTTGGTTTCGGCGATCGTTTCGGCGCGCCTGGCCAATTGGGCCAATCGCTTCGTGGCCAATGATTCCAATCTCGATCCCATTGCCCAGGAGGAACGCGCGCGGGTGCGCGATTCCAGTCTGGACATGGAATTTCGCCCGCCTTTCGCTTTCAGCCGCACCATGCGGCGCACCTTGGAAATGTCTTTGCAACGCGGTGAGCGGGGGTGAACATGCGCTGGCAATTCGCCAATTGGTTTGGCCTCGGGCTTGGTTTGGCGGCCGTCGGCATGGGGCTCGTTACGTCGCTTTTCGTGACGGCCGAGCCGCACGCGGCCTTGCGCGTCATCGCCAAATCCGTCGGCCTGGAAGAGGATCAGGCGCGCGATTACCGCCTGGTGGTGCGCGCAGTGACCAATCGATTGGCCCAAACGGGGGATGGCCAGCAGACAAGCGAAATCGCGCAGGCCCAGATCGCGCAAGCGATGGCGCTGGCGCAGGCGGCGCGCCGCGATGCCGAGGCGGCCAAAAGCCGCATCCAAGAGCTGGAGGCGCAATTGCAGGCCGCCAGGCAAGCGGCACCGCGCGTTTCCGGGGCCTTTGCGCTTGCCAGTTCTGGACCAGGCCCAGCTTCCGGCCTGCGCGCCTGCAGCGCGAACGGCGCGCCCTTGCGCTGCACTTTGCGCTTTGAGCCGGGCAGTGCCGGCCTCGATTACACGGATCGGGCCCGCTTGGCGGCCCTGGTCGAGGCGGTGCGGGCCAGCAATTTGCGCATGGCCAATATCGAGATCACCGGGCGCTCGGATCGGCCGGGCCGTGGCCAGCCTTTGGCCGTGGATTGCGATTCCCCCGCCGATCCGGCTGCGGATCTGGCCTGCCGGCGCGCGGCCACCGTGGCCATCGAATTGGGCGACAGCCTGCGCCAGGGTGCCGGCCTTTCCACCTCGCCTTTGGTGCGCGCCATCGTCGTGCCCACGCGCGGCCCCTCGCCGAGCAATCGGCGCGTGGACATCGTCATTTCTGCGCAATAAATCGATCAGCGCAGGCTGGAATTGATGGCTTCCAGCGCCTCCAGGCCAGGGATCAATTGCTCATCACGCAGCGCGTTCAAGGGCGTGGCGCACGTGCCCAGCCGATCGTGCAGATCCTTGGCGGCGGGATCGACAAAGAGCAGCCCGGTGACGATTTCGCCTTTGGATTGGCGCTCTTGCAGATAATTGGCGGCGGCCAGGCGATCGGTGGGATCGTAATCGGCATGCAGCTTGCGCAGGCGCAGCACTTGGCCATCATGCTGCACGATTTCCTGCAGCGCGCCGGGCGCATACTGCGCGCTGATGGGCAAAGCCGGCGTGATGAAATCCATCCGGTTCACTGCCTCATTATGGGCGCGCACATAATCAAAGCTCTTGGTCGAGCCGGCATGGTTGTTGAAGGCCACGCAGGGGCTGATCACATCCAAAATTGCCGGGCCATGATGGCCGAGCGCCCCTTTGATCAAGGGCACCAATTGGTCTTTGTCCCCCGAAAAACCGCGCCCGACATAACTGGCCCCCAGTTGCAGGGCCAGGGCCACGAGATCGATGCCGGATTCGGTATTTTCCACGCTTTTCTTGGATTTGGAGCCCTTGTCCGAAGTGGCGGAAAACTGCCCCTTCGTCAGCCCGTAAACACCATTATTCTCGACGATATAGCACATGTTCACGCCGCGGCGGATGGAATGCGCGAACTGGCCAAGGCCGATGGAGGCCGAATCGCCATCGCCTGAAACGCCGAGATAGAGCAGATCGCGATTGGCCAGATTGGCCCCGGTCAACACCGAGGGCATGCGCCCGTGCACGGTGTTGAAGCCATGGCTCTGGCCCAGGAAATAATCCGGCGTTTTGGAAGAACAGCCGATGCCCGAAAGCTTGGCCAGGCGGTGGGGCAAGATTTCCAGCTCAAAACAGGCGGCCACGATGGCCGCGCTGATCGAATCATGGCCGCAGCCGGCGCACAGCGTGGAAATGCGCCCCTCATAATCGCGCCGTGTCAGGCCCAGCGCATTTTTGGGTAAAGCCGGATGGTGCATTTTCGGCTTGACGATATAGGTCATGGCTTGGCCCCCAAGCGCGCGATGCGTTCGCTGATCGCCTCGATGAGGAAGCGGGCGGTGATCGGTGCGCCATGATAATGCAAAATGGGTGTCAACCGGGCGGGATCGATGCCGCACTCGGCGCAGAGCAGCGTGCGCAATTGCCCATCCCGGTTTTGTTCGACAACGAACACCTGCTCATGCGCCGCGATGAAATCGGAGACTGCCTGGGAAAACGGGAAGGCGCGCACGCGCAATGCATCGAGATGCAAGCCATCGCGCTCGAGCACCTCCAGGGCCTCATGCATGGCTGGGCTGGTGGAGCCGTAATAGATCACGCCGATCTTGGTCGGCTGGGCGGCGGGGCGCGCGCTCGGGCCGGGCACCAGGCTGGCGGCAAAGGCGAATTTATGGAGCAGGCGCTCCATATTATCCTGATAATCCGTGCCCTTCTCGCTGTAGCCGGCCATGCGATTGCGCGAGGTGCCGCGCGTGAAATACGCGCCGCGCTTGGCATGCGTGCCGGGATAGGTGCGAAAGGGGATACCATCGCCATCCACATCCGTGTAGCGCCCAAAGGGCGTATCGGCCTCCAGCGCCGCCGCATCGAGAATTTTGCCCCGATCCAGGGCCCGATCGGCTTTCCAGGTGAAGGGCGCGATCAGCCATTCCTGCATGCCGATATCGAGATCGAGCAGCACGAAAATGGTGGTTTGCAGCCGATCGGCGAGATCGAAGGCCAGCGCGCCCATCTCGAAACACTCGCCCGGATCGGCGGGCAAAAGCAGCACATGCTTGGTATCGCCATGCGAGGCATAAGCCGCCAGCAGCAGATCCGATTGCTGCGTGCGGGTGGGCATGCCGGTGGAGGGGCCGCCGCGCTGCACATCGAAAATCACCGCCGGAATTTCCGCGAAATAGGAAAGACCGATGAATTCATTCATCAAGGAAATGCCGGGGCCGGACGTGCAGGTGAAGGCGCGCGCGCCGTTCCAGGCCGCGCCGATCACCATGCCGATCGAGGCGATTTCATCTTCGGCCTGGACGATCGCATAGCGCCTGGTGCCATCGGCATCGGTGCGCAGCGCCTCGCAATAACTGGCGAATGCCTCGGCCAAGGAGGTGGACGGCGTGATCGGATACCAGGCGCATACGCTGGCCCCGCCATAGACCGCGCCGAGCGCGGCCGCGGCATTGCCCTCAGCGAAAATGCGATTTCCCACTTTGTCCGCCCGGCGGATCTGCAGGCCGATGGGGGCCAGATTGGCGCTGGCCCAATCGCGCCCAAGATGGAAGGCTTTGATATTGGCGCTGATCAGCTTGGCTTTGCTGGCGAATTCCTCGGCCAGCAAGGTTTCCACGACCTGCACCTCGATGCCCAGAAGATGCGCCAGTGCGCCGACATACGCGATGTTCTTGAACAATTGGCGATCGCGCGGAAGGGTGAAGGCCTCATTGCAGATCGCCGTCAGTGGCACGCCCAGAACATGGATATCGGGCCGGAATTTCGAGGGCGGCATCGGCTTGGTGGAATCGTAAAACACATAGCCGCCGGGCAATAATTCGGCGATATCCTCATCCCAGGTTTGGGGATTGAGCGCCACGGCCAGATCCACCCCGCCGCGCCGGCCAAGATGGCCCGCCTCGCTGACGCGCACCTCATACCAGGTGGGCAGGCCCTGGATGTTGGAGGGAAAAATATTGCGCGGGGCCACCGGCACGCCCATGCGCAGCACCGATTTGGCGAACAGGCCATTGGCGCTGGCCGAGCCCGAACCGTTCACATTGGCGAACTTGATCACGAAATCATTGCAGGCCGTGATCGCCTGCGCCTGCTGCATGTCCTGCTTCACCGCCTGCATGCCGGCCCCGCTTGGTTCAGATCGATCAGATATTTTTGCATGTCCCAGGCACCCGTGGGGCAACGCTCTGCGCACAGGCCGCAATGCAGACAAACGTCTTCATCCTTGGCCATGATCCGCCCCGTCGCCAAGCCATCGGCCACATAGATATCCTGCGCCAGATTGCTGGCCGGGGCCTTGAGCCGGACGCGCAATTCGCCCTCCGTGCCATCGGCGGCGAAGGTGATGCAATCCATCGGGCAGATATCGACGCAGGCATCGCATTCGATACAGGCCTTGGCGTTGAACACGGTCTGGACATCGCAATTGAGGCAGCGCTGGGCTTCCTTGAAGCCGGTAGCGCGATCAAAGCCCATTTCCACTTCCAGCTTAAGATTGGCCAGCGTTTGCGCCTTGTCCCGGTGCTGCACCTTGAAGCGCCGATCATTGGCGATGTCATTGTCATAGGACCATTCATGGATGCCCATTTTCTGGGCGATCACGGTGACACCGGGGGGTACTTTCTGCGCGGTACCGGAAGCCGCGCCGGCGACGTCCGCGTGCGGCC
>CAZAGL010000101.1:0-7520 GCA_964484435.1 uncultured Caulobacteraceae bacterium | reverse complement strand
CCATGGCCTGCAGCATTCCGGGCATTTTGCCCTTGCCCATGGCCTTGGCCATATCGGCCATGTTGCGGTGCATTTTCAGCAGCTTGTTCACTTCGGCGACATCAACGCCCGCGCCCTTGGCGATGCGCCGGCGCCGCGACGCGTTCAGCACATCGGGTTTGGCCCGCTCTTGGCGGGTCATCGAGCGGATCACCCCGATTTGCCGGCGCAGCTGGCCATCATCGAGATTGGCCCCTTCCAGCTGCTTTTTCATTTTCTGCACGCCGGGCAGCATGCCCATCATGCCTTTGAGGCCACCCATGGCCATCAGCTGCTGCAATTGCGCGGCCAGATCGTCCAGATCGAAATTGCCCTTGGCCAGCTTTTTGGCCATTTTTTCGGCGGCGGCCTGATCGACATGCTGGGCCGCCTTTTCAACCAGCGAAACGATATCGCCTTGGCCGAGGATGCGCCCGGCCAGGCGGCGCGCCTCGAAGGCCTCCAGGCCGTCTATGCGCTCGGATACCCCAAGAAACTTGATCGGCAGGCCGGTCACGGCGCGCATCGAAAGGGCGGCCCCGCCGCGCCCATCGCCATCGGCCCGCGTCAGCACCAGGCCGGTCAAGGCCAGGCGCGCATGAAAGCGCCGGGCGGTTTCCACCGCGTCCTGCCCGGTCAGGGCATCGGCGACCAGCAGGATTTCCCCGGGCTGGGCGATGGCGGCGATTTCGGCCGCCTCATCCATCATCTCGTCATCCAAGGTGGTGCGCCCGGCCGTATCCAGGATCAGCACGTCATGGCCGCCCAACCGGGCTGCCTGCATGGCGCGGCGGGTGATCTGCGCGGGCTGTTCGCCGGGTACGATCGGCAGGCAATCGACCTCTGCTGCTTTTGCCAGAATCGCCAGCTGCTCCATGGCCGCCGGGCGGCGCACATCGAGCGAGGCCAGCATCACCTTGCGGCGTTCCAACTTGCGCAGGCGCAGCGCCAATTTGGCGCTCGTCGTCGTTTTGCCCGAGCCCTGGAGGCCGGCCATCAGGAGGATATTGGGCGGTTCACCGGCGATGCGCAGGCCTTCGCTGGGCTGATCACCGCCCAGCATGTCCACCAAAGCGTCATAGACGATCTTGATGATTTGCTGGCCGGGCGTCACGGAGCGGATGACGGCCTCGCCGACGGCCTCTTCCCGGATCTTGGCGACGAGATCCTTGACCACCGGCAGCGCCACATCGGCTTCCAGCAGCGCGACGCGCACTTCGCGCAGGGCCGATTCGACATCGGCCGCGCTCAGGGCCCCGCGCCCTGTCAGCCGATCGAAAACGCCCGTCAGCCGCTCGCTGAGCGCGTCAAACATGATCCCTCAATCGCAACACAAAGTGATCCGCTGGGCGGGCACGCCGAGCAGACTAGCCGCGCCCGCAGGCATCGGCCATCCACCCACTTAGCCCATGGCCCCGCGCCCTGCAAGGAGAATGCGAGAGCATGTTGACAGCTTGGATTGCCCTCTATTCAGCAGCCATTCTAGGAGCGGCGTCGGCTTGCACCGATGAGAGACCCTATTCGATGCGATGCGGGATAAAGCGCGCGCCCAGGCCGGTGACGGCGGCCTGGTCTTCACGAATGCCAAGTCCGCACGGCTCGCCAGCGACGATCCAGACCCCGAAAACGGGTATCTGGCCATCGAAAGCCGGCATTGCCGCCCGGGCTTGCCAAATATAGGGCTGATCGGCAAAGGGGCCGTCGCCGTCCCAATTGTGATCAGCGAAACGGAGTTTCACATTTGCACCCTCCCGGCCCAGGATCGGCTTGCCAACTCGATCGCCGGTTAAGGCGGCCTCATTCCAATAGGCGGGCAAGAGATAGGGACAATCGGGAGCGGATCGCCAAAGATCAGCCAATAAGCCCTTGGAAGAGGCGGCGACCCGCCAAGGCGGTTCCAAAACGCCGATACCACTCTCCTGTAAAGCCGCAGTGAAGGCGGCGTCTTCTGCGGTCAGCCATTCCCAGGGATACAGCTTGAACATGTGGGAGATCGGCCGATCCTCAAGATCCACCAGGCGGCCGTTCTTGAGCCCAATATCGGCGATATCGATGAGGCAGGTCGAGATTCCGGCCTGAATCGCACAATCGGCTAGATAGGCGGTGGTCGCTGCATCATCGATCTCACCCTGTTGCGAAGCAAAATGAAGGCGGCCATTCGATGGAACGGCCCTCGAAAGCGCACGCCAGGCGGCGATCAACCGCTCATGAATGGAATTGTATTGATCCGCCTCGCGATCACGCTCGACGAGCCAACGCCATTGCACAACAGCGGCTTCAAAGAGTGAGGTGGGGGTATCGGCGTTGTATTCGAGTAATTTTGGAGGCCCTAACCCGTCCCAGGCGAAATCAAATCTGCCATAGAAAGAAGGATCGCCGCGCCGCCAACTCAATTGGGCGAGCGTAGCCAGCTGTTCGTTAAGCCCCAATCGCGCCAGCCGGGAAGAATCCTGGATGGCGAGTTCGATCTCCGCAGTGACCAAAGCCTCGCAAGTAACCGCCGCTTCGTGCAAGATTTCGATCTCGGCCATGCTCAATTCATAATAAGCGTCCTCGACCCAATACGGGCTGCCATCCTGATGCTTCCAGCTAAAGAACTCAATCTCCTCGAGCCGGCGAACCCAGTTCGGCCGAGGATCGATGCGCTTGCGTTTCATCCTCCGCGATATCCGCCCGCGCGGCCGGTCGCACCAAATCCGCCGCGCCGCGTGACCGACGCCGAGGGATCCGCAAGCTGGGAGCGCCCGTTCACGGCGCTGGCACCAGGCCCAGGATCATTGGCCGGCAAAGCGCGTTGGCTGCCACCATACCAGGGACCGTAAAAATGGCCGCCTGCGCTTCGCGAGCCTTCACACGGGCCCGAGGGATAATCCCGTAGACAATCGGCCCGGCTAGAATATCCGTTACGCCGATATTCTGGCTGCGGGCTGCAGCCGGCCAAGCTGGCGGTCGCCCCGAGCGCCGCCAAGGCAACGACGGAAGAACGCCAGCGCACCTGCCTTGCTCCGGCTTTTTCTTGCGCGTCTGCGCCAGAAACGGGTTTCATGGTGTCAGCGCTGCGGCGGAAATCATGCCGATGACTAACCCCGCACCTGCCTGCACGATCCCTGCGCTCATTTTGCCTTCATTAATGTCCCTGACGAGGTGCGGAACGACTAATCGGACAAGGAGATGTGCGATGATCTGCGTTACCAACGCGACAATGCCCCAAAAGCCTGCATGCACGGGATCGGCGGTTACAGATAGCACGAGGCTCAACGGAAGCGCGAACCCGATGGTTGCCCCGACAAGGCCGACAGCCGCGGCCGCGTTGCCGGCGCGGATTAATTCGAGTTCCTTATGCGGGGTAACCAGGCTGTAGATGCAAACGAAGCCAACGGCCAAGATCATGCCAAGGAACAAATGTTGCCCAAACAGCGCGAGTGCATGGGCTGCTTCCTGAAACATGAGGCTTCCTTCGCGTGACAACACGGGGTGAGCATTTGGGCTTTCGTCTATCTCCACAATTAGGTCAACGCCCTTGGGCGCGCAAGCCTTGTGGCGTTGTGTGGTTAAAAAGCCAACATTGGCGTGCGATCTTGAATGTGGTTCTGAGCCGGCCTGCCTCTTAAGCCAAAAAACATTTTTGCCATGTAGCGTTCACTTCGTGACGGTAGACACTCCATCTTCGGCCAGTCTGCAGGCAGCGGCCCGTGCGCGGGTGCACAGCTCTGTTAAGCGTATTGTTTATGCTGTGGTTTTTGCTGCTGCTATCGCCATCGTGCTCGGCCAGATTTGGCTGCCTTTGGCCTGGCTGATCGGGGTTGGGCTCAGCCAAAGCCTGGACAGGTTCGTTGCTTCGCTTTTGCTGCGTTTGCCGGCCGAAGAGGGGCAGGGCCATTGGGCGGGCCGATATTTTGGGGCGGCTTTGGGCTTATCGGCCTTGGTTTTTGCCATGATCTATTTCCCGCTTGGGCTGCAGGGCGGGCCGCAAGGGCGGCTGCTGATCGTTCTGCTGGCTGCCTGCGCGCTGCTCAATTGCGTCATCTATATGCACCAGACACCCAATCTGATGTGGCCCACGGCCGCCCCGCACCTTGTGGGCATCTTTCTGCCCGCGCTGCTGCAGTTTTCTCAAAGCCAAACCAATGCCTGGGCAATGGTTTCGGTGCTGCTGGTGACCGGCGTGTTCGTCAATCTGCTGGTGGCGGGCTATCGCCATAATCGGCAGATGCACGCGAATCTGGAAAGGGCGCGCGGCCTGGCCGAGCAGGGCCAGCGCGACGCGGAACGCCGCCGTGAAGAAGCCGAAGCCGCCAATCAGGCCAAATCCAGCTTTTTGGCCAGAATGAGCCATGAATTACGCACCCCCCTCAATGCCATTATCGGCTTTTCCGAGCTGATCCAGGAGGAGGCGCGCGATGTCGAGCCGGCCCCGCCCGTTTCCGACATGGCCAAGCACGCCGCGCGCATCGAGATTGCGGGGCGCCATTTGCTGGCGTTGATCAATGACGTGCTCGATCTCTCCCGGATCGAGGCCGGCCGCATGGACATGCAGCAGGTGGAAATCGATCTGCACCAGTTGATCGAGGAATTGGAGATTACCATGCGCCCCTTGGCGGCGCGCAATGGCAATGCGCTGAAGGTGGAATTGATGCCGGGGGCGGCGCGCAGCATGTTTGCCGATTCCCTGCGCGTGCGCCAATGCCTGCTCAATCTGCTTTCGAACGCCTGCAAATTCACGCGCGATGGCGTGGTGGAATTACGCATCCAGGAAACTGGCGGCTCGCAGATCGAATTTGCGGTGCACGATACCGGCCCCGGGATTTCTCCCGAAATCATGGCGCGGCTGTTTCGCCCGTTCGAGCAGGGCGATGCCTCGGTGACCCGCCGGTTTGAAGGATCGGGCCTGGGCCTGGCCATCACGCGCGAATTGGCCCAGTTGATGGGCGGGAACGTGGCGTGTGAGAGCCAACCGGGGCAAGGCTCCTGCTTTCGTTTGCGCCTGCCGACCGCCGGCCCAGGCTCCTTGGCCGCCTGAAACATCGTCTGCCTTGATATAAGCTGAGTTTGGTATAGAAATTGTCTATGAATCAAGCCAGCGGCCGCACCCTCCTGCCCACGCTGCGGCAATTGCAATTCCTCGCGGCGCTGCGCGCGGAGGGCAGTTTCAGCCGCGCTGCCCAAACCGTGGGCGTGACCCAGCCGACGCTTTCGGCCGGCATCAAGGAATTGGAGGGCTTGCTCGGCGCGATCCTGGTGGAACGCGGGCGCGCCGGCGCGGTGCTGACCAGCGCCGGCCAGGACGCAGCAGAGCGCGCCACCCGCGCCATCAATGAGGTGGAGGAATTGGTCCATGCCGTGCAGGGCGGCGGTGCGCCCTTGATCGGGGATTTTCGCCTTGGGGCCATCCCCACCATCGCGCCGTATCTATTGCCCCGTCTGGTGCCGGCTTTGCGCCGCGCCTATCCCAGCCTGCGACTATTCCTGCGCGAGGATTTAACGGCCCGCTTGATCGAGGGCTTGCGCGCACGCACGCTCGATGCGGCGCTGATCGCTTTGCCCTATGCGGCGTACGGTGTGGACAGCATCGCGCTGTTCGATGATGAATTCCTCCTGGCCATCGCGCCGGATCACAAGCTGGCCCGCAGCAGCAACCTCCAGCAAGAGGATTTGGCCGGCGAGGAAATCCTGCTCTTGGAGGATGGCCATTGCCTGCGCGAGCACGCTTTGGCCATGTGTGCGCGCGCGCCCAATCGCCAGGGCGCGGAAGTGGGGGCGACCAGCCTGACGACCCTGGCGCACATGGTGGCGGGCGGAATCGGCGTGACGCTGATGCCGCGCTTGGCGCTTGAAAACGGGGCTGCGGCCGGCGCCGAATTGATCACCCGCCATTTTCAAAAACCGATGATCGGCCGCTCGATCGGGCTGGCCTGGCGGGCCAAAAGCCCGCGCCAGAAAGAGGCCTTGTTGATCGCCGATCTGGTCAAGCGCCTGGCCAATCGGGCCGGCTGAGGCGCGCCGCCAGCTTGGGCAGGCGCAAAGCGAGCCAGGCCGCGCTCCAGGCATGGCCAAGCAGCAGCAAAGGCAGGCACAGCAAAATGCCCTGCAGCCAGGTGCGCTCGAACAGAAAGATGACGAGGGCCATGCCGGCGAGCCCGGCCAGGCTTTGGATTAGAATGTCGCGCCCCCAGGGCAAAACCATGAAAACATGCAATTGTTGGAAAAAGCCGCCATGCAGATTGGCGTTGGCCAAAGCGGCCACGAGCGTATTCGCGCCCAGCAGCACGGCGAGGATCAGCAAAGCGATGCGGGCACCGTTCATGAGCGTTCCCCTTCCGGCGCGGCTTCATCGGCGGGGCCGGCCTCCAGCGCCCCTTCCCATTTGGCGGCGACGGCCGCCGCCAAGGCATTGCCAACGACATTGGTGGCGCTGCGGCCCATGTCGAGGAATTGATCGATGCCGAGAATGAGCAACAATCCCGCCTCGGGGATGCCGAAAAAGGCCAGGGTCGCGGCGATGACCACCAAGGATGCGCGTGGCACCCCGGCCATGCCCTTGCTGGTCAGCATCAGCAGCAGCAGCATGGTGCCGATCTGGCTGGGCGACAAGCTGATGTCATAGGCCTGCGCGATGAACAAAGTGGCGAAGGTGCAATACATCATCGAGCCATCGAGATTGAAGCTATAGCCCAGCGGCAGCACGAAGCCGCCAATGCGGCGCGGCACGCCGAAACGGCGCAATTGCTCCAGCGTTTTGGGGAAGGCCGCCTCGGAACTGGCGGTGGAAAAGGCCAGCAGGATGGGATCACGCAAGCCCGCGATCAGCGCGAAAATGCGTGGCCCGATAATGGCCAGCCCGGCCAAGATCAGCAGCAGCCAGAGCAGGCCCAAGGAGGCGTAAAACCCGGCGATGAATTTTCCATAGGTGAGCAGAATGGCCAGGCCATTCTTGGCCACGGTGGCCGCGATCGCCGAGAACACCGCCAGCGGCGCGGCCAGCATCACATAGCCGGTGATTTTCAGCATGACATCGACGAGTTGATCGGCCAGCGCGACGAGGCCCTTGGTGCGCTCTCCCAAGGCGGCGATGGCCGTGCCGGTCAGCAGGGAAAACAGCACGATTTGCAGGATTTCATTATCCGCCATGGCCTTGAAAAAGGAAATGGGGATGAGGTGCAGCACGAAATCGCGCAAGGACAGCGCCGAGGCGCTGATGCCGGTATCGACCGCCTCGCCGCCAAGCTGCAAATGCAGGCCCTGGCCCGGCTGAAACAGCGTGACCATGACGGCTCCCAGCGAAAGCGAAAGCGCCGAGGCGGCCACAAACCAGGCAATGGTCTTGGCCCCGATCCGCCCCATGGCCGAGCCCGCGCCCATATGCGCCACGCCGGCCACCAAAGTGGAAAACACCAAGGGCGCGATGATCATTTTGATCAGCCGCAGGAACATGTCGGTGATCAGCTTCAGCGCATCGACGATGGCCAGGGTTTGCGGCTTCGGCAAATAGGAATTGTCCGCCC
>CAZAGL010000100.1:0-7706 GCA_964484435.1 uncultured Caulobacteraceae bacterium | reverse complement strand
CGAACGCGATCGCCCGGCGCGTGCCGATGAGCCCGTCGGCCCTGGCCGCGCCATTCAAGGGGCCGCCCAGGCCCCGCCCCTTGCCCCAGCCGCGCAGCGCTGGAGCAATGCCCGCATCAATCTGATCGCCTGAGGAATTCGCATGCCCACCGCCCTCACCGCCCTCACGCCGCCAGCCCCCCAAACGACCAGCGCGGCCGACGACTCGCGCACGCGGCTGGCCGGCAATTTCGATACCTTTCTCAGCCTCTTGACCACGCAATTGCAGAACCAGGATCCGCTCTCGCCGGTCGATACCGATCAATTCACCCAGCAATTGGTGCAATTCACCGGGGTGGAGCAGCAGATCCAGACCAATTCCCTGCTCCAATCCCTGGTCGGCCAGGCCAATGCCACTTCGGCGGGCTCTGCCCTCAGCTTTCTGGGCCAAGCCGCCGATTTCCGAAGCGAATCGGCGGTGCTCACCGATGGCGGCCAGATCGATTTCAATTTTCGCGTGCCCACCAATGCCGAGGAGGCCGAATTGATCGTCTCCGACGCCGCGGGGCGCGAAGTGCTGCGCACCCGCGCCGATCGCACCGGCTTTGGCAGCCTGCAAACCTTCCGCTGGGACGGGCAAAGCACCAGCGGCACGCCCGCGCCGCCGGGCCGCTACACGCTTTCCACGCGGGCGATCGATGCCGAAGGCAGCATCCTGCCGGTGGCCATCTCGGTGCGCGAGACCATCACCGGCTTGGATCTCAGCCAGGGCGAGCCGCTTTATCTGACCAGTTCCGGGCCGCGCCCCTATTCCTCCATTCTGGGGGTTCGCGCCCCTTAAGCCCACCACCGCGCAGTAGCCGGTGCCCGATGCAGAAGCTCCGTTTTTCATTCCCTTCAAGGAGCCAAATCCATGAGTATTTTCTCCGCTTTACGCGCGGGGGTTTCGGGCCTGAACGCCAATTCCTCGGCGCTGGCCTCGATTTCCGACAATATCGCCAATGTTGGCACCAACGGCTATAAGCGCGCCGAAACCGAGTTCAGCGCGCTGCTCGGCTCGCAGAATGTCAATGCCACCGTCTATGTCGCGGGCGGCGTGACCACTTCGGTGCGCCGCTTCATCGATACCGAGGGCCCGCGCGAGCAGACCCAGCGCCCCACCGATCTGGCCATCGCCGGGCAAGGCTTTTTCGCGGTCACGGATAATCTTCAGGCGCAAACCGGGGCCGATGGCGGGCTGTTTACGCGCTCGGGCTCGTTCAGCCTGGATTCCGAGGGCCGGCTGGTCAACAGCCAGGGCTATACGCTGCTTGGCGCGCCGATCACGCCCGGCCAAAGCCTGCCCGATCCTTCCAGCCTGGCGGCGCTGCGCCCCATCAATCTTTCCGGGGTCGGGGCCAATGCCCGCGCCTCCACGCAGGTGGGCGTCAGCGCCAATCTCGATGCGCGCGAGCCGGTGACCACCCGCACCTATGCCAATGGCGATTTCCTCACCGGAACGAGCACCCCCGATGTCGAGCGGACCATCGAAATCATCGACAGCCTGGGCACGCCGCGCTCCTTGACCCTCGCCTTCCAGCGCGTCAGTTCCAGCCCCAATCAATGGCAGGCCGAAGTCTCGGTGCGCCCGGTGACGGATGTGAGCGCCACGGGTGGCAATCCGCAGGGCTTCGTGGCCTCCGGCATTTTGGAGTTCGATGCCAATGGCGCGCTGACCAATGTGCCGGCCAGCCTATCCAGCCTGAGCATCCCGTTTTCCGGGGTGACGGGCGCGGCCAACCCGCAAGCCATCGCCCTGGATCTGAGCAATCTCACGCAATTTGCCGCGCCCACGGGCGTTTCGAGCGTGACCACGGATGGATCCTTGCCCGGTGATCTCACCGGCCTCGTGGTTTCGCGCGATGGAACGCTGACGGCGCAGTTTTCCAACGGCCAGAGCGAGCCGCTTTACCTCATCCCCGTGGCCACTTTCTTGAACCCCAATGGTTTGCAGCCCGAGCGCGGTGCCGCCTTCCGCATCACCCCGGAATCTGGCGATTTCACCCTCAACACGGCGGGCGAAGCGGGTGCCGGCCTCGTGCAATCCAATACGCTGGAAGAAAGCAATGTCGATCTGGGCACGGAGTTTTCCAATTTGATTATCACCCAACGCGCCTACAGCGCTTCTTCCCAGATTATCCGCACCGCCGATCAACTTTTGCAGGAATTGATCAATATCCCGCAATAGCAAGTTTACTGATTAGAAACCAATAGTCGCATTTCGCGACACTTGCTCAATATGCGTCAAATCGAAACACTTGTTGAGTAAGTATTAACCTCCAGATTTAGCGGAACTTTCAGGACCTTGCGCTATACTCCGCTCAAATAAAAAGGAGTGTGGGTATGGCTCGGCAGAAACGCTGCTTAGAAGGAATGGTGATGGGACCGGATGGAGATCCCCTGACCTTGGATAATCTTCCTGCCAAGGGCACAACGCGTTGGGTGATCCGCCGCAAGGCGGAGGTCGTGGCGGCCGTTCGCGGCGGCCTTTTGACCCTGGAAGCCGCCTGCGAGCGCTATAATCTCTCGCAGGAAGAGTTCGAGGCCTGGATCAAGGCCATCGATCGCCACGGCTTGCCAGGCCTGCGCACCACGCGGGTGCAACATTATCGGCTGTGAGCCCGCGCGATAAGCTCAAGCTAGATCCAGCACGGGCCCGCAATCCCAGGCGGGCCCGTTTGCATGGACGTTAACCAAGCCTTCACGCGAAGCCCGGCAAAACTTGCCGGGCGGAGAATTGCGCGTGAATGGATTGCTGCAATCGTTAATGAAGATCGGCCCGGCGCGCCTGTTCGCGGCCTTTGGGCTGACGGCCGCCTTGGCCGCTTTGTTGTTCGGCCTGATCGGCTTCATGGGCGCAGAGCGCAAGGCCCTTCTGTTCTCCGATCTCGATCCCGCCGAGGCAGGGCGCATCGTCGAGCGCCTGGATCAGGCCAATATCAAATATGATCTGCGCGGCGATGGCACCTCCATCTTCGTGTCCCGCGCCAAGGTGGCCAGCGCGCGCCTGATGCTGGCCGCCGATGGCCTGCCCATCCGCGGCGGCGTGGGATATGAATTGTTCGATACCACCAGCGCGCTGGGCCAGACCCAATTCATGCAGGATATCAACCGCCTGCGCGCGCTGGAGGGGGAATTGGCGCGCACCATCATCTCCCTCGATGCGGTCTCCTCCGCGCGGGTGCATCTGGTCTTGCCCGAACGCAAGCTGTTCGAGCGCGACAAGCAGCACCCCACCGCCTCCATCGTCCTCAAGCTGGTGGGCGGCCCCCTCTCGCCCGAGCAGATACGCGCCGTGCGCAATCTGGTGGCCGGGGCTGTGCCCGATCTGACACCTGAAAAAGTCACCGTGCTCGATGAAAGCGGCAAGCTGCTGGCCGCCGCCGAGGCCGATGGCGCAGTGGCCGCTGCGGGCGTGGCCGATGAGCGCAAGAACGCCTATGAAGAGCGCATCCGCGCCATTGTGCTCGATCTGGTTGAAGGGATTGTCGGCTCTGGCGGGGCCCGCGTGCAGGTTTCGGCCGACATGGATTTCAACCGCGTCACCGAAGCCAGCGAGAAATACGATCCCGATGGGCGGGTGGTGCGCTCCACCAACTCGGTGGAAGATAAATCGAGCGAAGCGAGCCGCGCGGGCGGCCCCACCAGCGCCAGCGGCAATCTGCCCGATGGTTCGGCTTCCGATGGCGGGGCGCCTGGGGCCGGCTCCGAGCGCACTGAAGAAACCGTCAATTACGAAATCTCGCGCACCACGCGCACCGAAACCATCGAAGGCGGGCGCCTCAAGCGCCTCTCGGTGGCGGTGGCCGTCGATGGCGTGACCACGCCCGGCCCGGCCGGCAAGCCCCCGCAATGGGCCGCGCGCGATCCGGCCGAAATCGCCCGGATCACCCAATTGGTGCGCTCCGCCGTGGGCTTTGACGCCGAGCGCGGCGACAGCGTGGAAGTTGTGGGCGTGCGCCTGGCACGGGCCGATATCGCCGGCTCGCAGGCCTCCGATCCCAAGGGCTTTAGCCTCGCCGGCTTTGATCCTTTGCGCGCCGGGGAAATCGGCGCGGCTTTGATCGCGGCCCTGGCCCTGATCATCTTCGTGCTGCGTCCCCTGGTGATGGGCGGCGGGGGCCAAAAAGCCATGAAGGCCTCCAAAAAAGGCGAGTCGCCCATGATCGCCCCGCCCATGTCCATGTTGGCCCCGGAGGGCCTTGGCGAGATGATGGCCCAGCAGCAGCAGCATGAAGCCATGGTCGATGCCGGCGTCGATATCGCGCAGATCTCCGGCACGGTGCGCGCCTCTTCGGTGCGCAAAGTGGCCGATGTGGTTCAGGCCTATCCCGAGCAATCGGCCACGATCGTGCGCGAATGGCTGGCGGCGGCGAGGTAGATCATGGCGGAAGGGCGCAATACCACCGACGCGGTTGATCTGACCGGCCCGGAAAAAGCGGCCATCATTCTCTTGGCCTTGGGGGAAAACGCGGCCGCCCTCTGGAGCCATCTAGATGAAGAAGAGGTCAAAGAAATCTCTTATGCGATGTCCAGCCTGGGCACGGTGGCCTCGCAGACGGTCGAGAAGCTGATCGTTGAATTCATCAACAAGCTTTCGGGCGGTGGCGGCCTGATCGGCACCTTCGAGGCCACCCAGCGCCTGCTCACGCAATTCCTGCCGCAAGATAAAGTCGAAAACCTGATGGAGGAAATCCGTGGTCCGGCTGGGCGGACCATGTGGGATAAATTGGGCAATGTCAGCGAGCAGGTGTTGGCCAATTATCTGAAGAACGAATATCCGCAAACCGTGGCCGTGGTGCTGTCCAAAATCCGGCCTGATCACGCCGCGCGCGTGCTTTCCAGCCTGCCGGCCGAATTCGCCACCGAATGCGTCACGCGCATGCTGCGCATGGAGCCGGTCCAGCGCGAAATTCTCGACAAGATCGAAATGACCCTGCGCACGGAATTCATGTCCAATCTGGCGCGCACCTCCAAGCGCGACAGCCACGAATTGATGGCCGAGATCTTCAACAGCTTCGATCGCCAAACCGAATCGCGTTTCTTGACCGCGCTGGAAGAACGCAATCGCGATTCCGCCGATCGCATCCGCGCTTTGATGTTCGTGTTCGAGGATCTTAAAAAACTCGATTCCACCGGCGTGCAGGTTTTGCTGCGCGGGGTGGAAAAAGACGTGCTGACCATGGCGCTGAAGGGCGCTTCCGATGAATTGCGCCAAATGTTCTTCGGCAACATGTCGGAACGCGCGGCCCGCCTGATGCGCGATGACATGGCCGCCCTTGGCCCCGTGCGCCTCAAGGATGTCGATGCCGCGCAATTGCAAATGGTGCTGACCGCCAAGGACTTGGCCAACAAGGGCGAACTCGTCCTGGCCGGGGACAGCAAAGAAGACGAACTGATCTATTGAGCCGCCGCCCCCTGCCCTTTTGGAACACACATCATGACGCCAGCCCGCAAATACGGATTTGAGACGGTCTTTTCCGCCGAAGGGGAAATCCTGCGCGATGGCCATGGCCTACGCGCCATTTACACGGCCAAGGAGGTGGAGGCCATTCGCGGGGAGGCCTTCGCCGCCGGCCAAGACAGCGAGATGGCCAAGGCCCAGCGCGCTGGAGCCGACATGGCCCGCATCTTGGCCAAGCAGGCCCAGCTTTTGCTGGCGCAAATCGGCGGGGAAATCCAAACCTTGCGCGCGGAAGCCACCCAGTTCGCGCTGGCCGCCGGGCGGGCCATCGCCGGGGCCGCGCTCGATTCCTACGGAGAGGCGCGCGCTTTGCAAATCGTGCAAGAAGCATTGGAGGAATTGCGGCTCCAGCCGCGGCTATTGGTGCGGGTGCCGCAGGCCTTGCACCCGATCCTGGAGCCGCTTTTGCAGGGCATTGCCGCCGAGCAGGGCCTTGGCGATGCCCTGATCATCCGCCCTGATGCCGGTGCCCAGCCGGGGGATGTTTCCCTGGAATGGCCGCAGGGGCGCATCAGCGTTTCGCGGGCCGATCTATTGGCCCGCCTTGAGGCCATGGCCGCCGAAGTCATCGCAGAAACAGGAAATGGGCCATGAGTGAAACACGCGAATTGCAATTGCCGGAAATCACTGCCCAGGAAATGGGCAGCGCCGAGCCGGAAGCGCAAAAATCCGCGGCCGATCTGGCCCCGGTGTTTGACGTGCCGGTCAATATCCAGGCCGTTTTGGGGCGCACGCAATTGAATGTGGCCAGCCTGTTGCGCCTGACGCGCGGCTCCGTGCTGGAACTCGATCGCAAGGTCGGGGAAGCCATCGATGTCTATGTCAATGACCGGCTGATCGCGCGCGGGGAGGTTGTCATCGTCGATGAGCGCCTGGGCGTGACCATGACGGAAATCATCAAGGATGGCGATACCGCCTAGGAGCAAACAGCCCATGCGCCTTTTGATCATCGGGCCATTGAACGGCCAGATCACCACCGCCACCCGTTTCGCGCTCGATCGCGGGGCCAAGGTCTCGCATGCCGAAACCGTGGCCCAGGGGCTGGAGGCGCTGCGCTCGGGGCGCGGGGCCGATCTGGTGATGATCGATGTCAAGCTCGATGTGCGCGCCTTTCTGGAGGCCTGCGAGAAAGAGCGCATCCGCACCCCCGTTTTGGCCTGTGGGGTTGCGGCCGATGCCAATGCGGCCGCCGATGCGATCCGCGCCGGGGCGCGCGAATTCATTCCCTTGCCGCCCGACGCGGAACTGATCGGGGCCATTCTGGCGGCGATCTCCGATGATCAGCGCGAACTGATCGCGGCCGATAGCGCCATGCGCGACGTGCTGCGCCTGGCCGATGCGGTCGCCTCCTCCGATGCGTCCATCCTCATCGGCGGCGAAAGCGGCGTCGGCAAAGAGGTGATGGCGCGCTATGTCCACGCCCATTCCAAGCGCGCGCAAGCCCCTTTCATCGCTGTGAACTGCGCCGCCATCCCCGATAATCTGTTGGAAAGCGAGCTGTTCGGCCACGAAAAGGGGGCCTTTACCGGGGCCGTGGCCAGGCGCATCGGAAAATTCGAAGAAGCCCATGGCGGCACGCTGCTGCTCGATGAAATCAGCGAGATGGATCAGCGCCTGCAGGCCAAATTGCTGCGCGCGCTGCAAGAGCGGGTGATCGATCGCGTCGGCGGCTCCAAGCCGGTTCCGGTGGATATCCGCATCCTGGCCACCTCCAATCGCGATCTGGCCCAGGCCGTGCGCGAGGGCGTGTTTCGCCAGGATCTGCTCTATCGGCTCAATGTGGTGACGCTGCACATCCCGCCCCTGCGCGAGCGCCGCGCCGATATCTTGCCGCTGGCTCAATCCTTCATCGAAAAGTTTGCCAAATCCAATCAGCGCGCCGCCAGGCGGCTCTCGCGCGAAGCGGCCGATCTGGTGCAATCCATGGCCTGGCGCGGCAATGTGCGCGAGCTGGAAAACGCCATGCACCGCGCCGTGCTGCTCAGCGTCGGCGAAGAGATCGGTGTCGAAGCGGTGCGCAGCAGCGAGGGTCTATGGGGCGCGCATGCCAGCGACGAAGATCGCCTGGCCGCCGAGGCCGCTTCGCGCGCGCTGGTGGGCCGCACCGTGGCCGCGGTGGAACAGGAATTGATCCTTGAAACCCTGGATCATTGCCTGGGCAACCGCACCCACGCGGCCGCCATTTTGGGCATTTCCATCCGCACCCTGCGCAACAAGCTGAAGC